>CANFNE010000011.1 GCA_947448105.1 Burkholderiales bacterium | reverse complement strand
TTGATGGCCGCCACCAGCGTGATGCGTCTAAAGTCGTGGCCCTTGGCAATCATCTGGGTGCCCACCAGCACGTCCACGTCACCCGCATGGACGGCAGCGAGCTGGGTTTGCAAGCTGCCTTTGAGGCGGGTGGTGTCGGCGTCAATGCGCGCCACACGCACCGGCTCGCCTTCGGGAAACGCGGCGCTGACCGAGTGGGGGCGGCGGATGTCGGTCAGCAGGGCTTCGAGTTGCTCCTCGATTTGTTCGGTGCCCCGGCCCAGGGGTGCGATGTCTACATTGCCGCAGCCGGGGCAGGCGCGCGGCACGCGTTCGGTAAAGCCGCAGTGGTGGCAGCGCAGCGTGCGGTCGGCCTTGTGGAAGACCCGAAAGGCGCTGCAGTGCGCGCATTCGCTTTTCCAGCCGCAGTCGGTGCAGTGCAGCACCGGGGCGTAGCCGCGCCGGTTCAAGAACACCATGCTTTGCTCGCCACGCGCCACGCAGGCGCGGATGGCGTCGAGCAGCGGCAGCGAAAAAATGGCCTTGCGCGGCTGGTGGTTCATGTCCACCCGGCGCACCAGGGGCAGCGCATTGGCGCTGGCGCCAATGCGCCCGGGCATCAAGAGCCGCTGGTAGCGCCCGCCTTCTGCCACCGGGCGGCTTTGGTGCCAGCTCTCCAGCGAAGGCGTGGCCGAACCAAGTAGCACTTTGGCGCCTTGCAGCCGGCCGCGGTAGACCGCCAGGTCGCGGGCGGAGTAGCGCGCGCCTTCGCCGCTTTTGTAGCTCGGGTCGTGCTCTTCATCGACCACGATGAATTTGAGTTGCGGCATAGACGCAAACACCGCCATGCGCGTGCCCAACACAATGCGCGCGCTGCCCTCGTGCGCGGCCAGCCAGGCGGCCAGGCGCTGCGGGTTGGTCATGCCGCTGTGCAGGCTGACCACAGCCTGCGCGCCCAGCAGGGGCGCAAAACGCTCACGAAAACGAGCTTCGAGTTGTGGCGTGAGGTTGATCTCCGGCACCATCACCAGCGCTTGCGCCCTAGGGTCTTGCGCCAGCAGGGTTTGCACGCAGTGCAAATAGACCTCGGTTTTGCCGCTGCCCGTGGCGCCAAACAGCAAAAACGGTCCGTCATGCGCGGCAATTTGCGCCACGGCGGCGGCTTGTTCGGCGCTGAGCGTGGGCCCTGGGTGCGATGGCGCGGCGTCCGGTGCTGCGCTGATTTCCTGCGGCGATGCTGAAGCTTGGACAGCCGCCTTGGCCGCACCGCGCTGGCTGCGCAGCGCTCGCCGCTGCATCTGCAGGGGCGACAGATCGCGCAACTGCGGCGGCAGCGCCGCCAGCGCCACTTCACCCAGCGAGCGCTGGTAGTACTGGGCGCTAAAGCGCATGAGCTGCTGCCAGGCCTCGCCCAAGGGGGCCACCGTGTCGAGCACGCCGGCAACTTCACGCACCTTGTCGTTGTCAATTTCACCGCCGGATTCTTGTGCCGCGTCGTGCCAGACGACACCCAGGGTCTCGCGCTTGCCCAGGGGCACACGCACCAGCGTGCCCGCAGGCAAAGGCGTGGCGCAGCGGTAGGTCAGCACCGGCCCCAGCGTCGCATGTGCCGGGGTGTGAACCAGCACAGAAATCCAGCCGCTCATGGCGTGCTGGCCTGCGCCGATTTTGCTGCGGCGCGCTTTGCGCTGATAGCGCGCCATTTGCAGGAATTAAAGCCGGAGCCCGCGCTAAGTCCTTGATTTGTAAACAAAACGATGCTTACCCCCAAATACTGTGGATAACTTTGTTGATATTGCTGCCAGGCTCTGGTTTTGCCTGCGCAAGTGGGCCGAAATCCTAGTTTGCCTAGAAATTCAGCATTTTTGTAAATGTCTTTTAAATCAATCACTTAGGCGTTTTTCAGGGTGGGAGGCAGCGGTTGGTGGCCGCCAAGGGCAGGCCATTCGCCTCCCCCCATTTTTGTGCATAACTAGACGGTCGCCAGGCAAAACGGAGTTGGGCAGGGTTTTTTTCCGGGGGCGCTGCCCGTTAGGCCAGAGTTCAATGGCTTGTGCCGCGGTTGGCGGGTTCTGCAGGCCTTCGAATTGCTCAAATAAACACCTTGTTCAGTTGCATGCCTGGATTCATGTGAACTGTGCAAATCGCGGCTAAGTCATTGATTTTTATAAATTTTTAGCTTTATCGGCATTTTCTGTGGATAACTTTGTTGATATCTTCTGTGCCAGCCACTGCACACTGGGAGAATCCGGCTTTTTGTTAGCCTGCCTCGAAAATGCGCAAAAAATAAATCCCTTATAAATCAATAGCTTGGAGCGCTATCGCTTGAGGAGCAAAGTTGCTGCTGCACATCTCCAGGCGAGCCTAGGGGCGCCATTATTTTGTGTACAACTAGCGATATACACCCCAAAAACCGATGAAAAAGGTGGTAAGCGTTCTTGCCAAGCCCGTATCCATGAAACGGGGGCGCCGGCGCGGCGCGCCCGCCCCGGGCAACGTCAACCGCGCATGCTGCGCGAATGGCGGTGCACCGCTTCCACCAGCGCCGCTACGTGCTCGGGTGGCGTGTGCTGGCTGATGCCATGGCCCAGGTTGAAGATATGCGTGGGGCCGGCGCCTGTACCCTGGTGCGGGGCGCCAAAACTGTCCAGAACCCGTGCTACTTCGGTGGCAATCTGGGCCGGGGGTGCAAACAGCACGTTGGGGTCGATATTGCCTTGCAGCGCCTTGCCGGGGCCGCCTGCAGCGCCGCCCACCGCTGCGCGCGCAGCACCCAGGTTGACGGTCCAGTCCAGGCCCAGCACATCGCAGTCCAGTGCGGCCATGTCCTTGAGCCACAGGCCGCCGCCTTTGGTAAAGACAATGCGCGGAATAATCTGGCCCTCTGGCCCAAAGCGCTTGAGCTGCGCCAGCACCCGCGCGGTATAGGCCAGGCTGAAGGTCTGGAACGCACCGTCGGCCAGCACGCCGCCCCAGCTGTCAAACACCATCACCGCCTGGGCGCCGGCGTCAATCTGGGCGTTCAGGTAGGCGGCAACCGAATCCGCGTTGATGGCCAAGATGCGGTGCATCAAGTCCGGACGCGCATAGAGCATGGTCTTGACGAGGCGGTAATCGTCCGAGCCCGCGCCTTCGACCATATAGCAGGCCAGGGTCCAGGGGCTTCCAGAAAAACCGATCAAGGGCACCCGTCCGCGTCCGTCAGACAGCTTTAGCGCGCTGCGGATGGAGCTCACCGCGTCAAACACATAACGCAGGCGGTCCATGTCGGGCACTTCCAAGCGCGCCACGGCGGCTTCGTCGCGCACCGGATGGGCAAAGCGCGGACCTTCACCCAGGGCAAAGCTCAGGCCCAGGCCCATGGCGTCGGGCACGGTCAGGATGTCACTGAACAAGATAGCAGCGTCCAGCGGATAGCGCTCCAGCGGCTGCATGGTCACCTCGGTGGCGTAGTCGCGGTTGGTCGCCAAGCCCATGAAGCTGCCGGCCTGGGCCCGCGTAGCACGGTACTCAGGCAGGTAACGCCCGGCCTGGCGCATGAGCCACAGCGGCGTGTAAGGCGTGGCTTGGCGCAGGCAGGCGCGCAAAAACGTGTCGTTGTGCAGCGGCGCAAAGCTCGCGTTCAGGGCGTCTTGGGTGGGTGCGGGGCTGGTGGGGTTCATGGTTTGTCTTGTGTTATCGCTCGCTAGAGGTCAGTGAGTGCGGGGCAGTTCGGGTCTGGTGCAAGTGCTCCAGGGGTGGACAAGCACGCCGCTGTGGGCATGGCACCAAGTGTACGCAACTCGCCTCTGAACGAAAAACTCCCGGACCAGCACCCAAAGTGCGGCGTTACGAAGCTTCGCCCTTGGGGTGCACTGGTAATCGGGAAAACCAAAAAACAATGTATATTCCGATAAAACTTATCAATTCGATATTAAATGGAAAAACAAGTAAAAAAATTTAGTTCGGGTGTTCGTGTGATGGTCGTCGACGACAGCCACACCATCCGTCGCAGTGCTGAAATTTTCCTTAAGCGCGCAGGGCACGAGGTGTTTCTCGCTGAGGACGGCTTTGACGCCTTGTCCAAGGTCAACGATCTAATGCCAGATTTGGTATTTTGTGATGTGTTGATGCCACGGCTAGATGGCTACCAAACTTGCGCCATCATCAAGCGCAACGCACGTTTCGCAGCGTTGCCGGTGGTCATGCTGTCTTCCAAGGACGGTGTTTTTGACAAGGCCCGAGGCCGCATCGCCGGCGCCGACCATTACATCACCAAGCCCTTTAACGACGAACAACTGTTGCAGGCGGTGCAGCTGTTCACCCCGACAGGCCAGGGAGCCCAGTAATGGCGGTTAGAAAAGTGCTGATCGTGGATGACTCAAAAACGGAGACCTTGCTACTGGCGGCAATATTGCAAGAGCACGGTTATTCGGTTGCCAGCGCTGACGGCGCCGATGAAGCCATGGAAAAAATTGCGACCGAACGGCCCGATCTCATTCTCATGGACGTGGTGATGCCCGGACGCAATGGTTTCCAGCTCACGCGCACCATCTCCCGCGCGCCGGAATTTGCCAATATTCCCATCATCTTGTGCACCAGCAAGCGAATGGAGACCGACAAAATTTGGGGCTTTCGCCAAGGCGCGCGGGATTACATCACCAAGCCGGTGAATGCGGTCGAACTGATCGCCAAAATCAAGGCACTGGATTGACTGCCATGGCAAACCGGGAGCCTCTTAAAGACATGCAGGCACGGCTCTCGGAACGCCTGAGGTTCGCGAGAACCGCCACAGTTGCTACGGCCTGGCTGGCGGTCACCGCCGGGAGGGGTAACTACCTGCTCCCTTTACGACAGGCCGCGGAGCTATTGCCGATTTCTCAGTGGCAGGCGGTGCCCCACACCAAACCTTGGTTTCTAGGCGTGATGAATATTCGTGGCAGCTTGTTTGGCACGGTGGACCTGGCGCAGTTCATTTCCCACGTTTCAGGCACAGATGGCGATGCCGGAGCGGGAATCGCGCAGGATGCAGCGGCTATGTCAGAAGGCCCCGCCAGTGTCGTCACGGTCAATCCCGCTATTGAGGTGAACTGCGCGTTGCAGGTCAACGGCTTGGCAGGGCTGCGCTCGGGTGATGCATTCGCGTCTTCCAAACCGGCGCATGCCGACGCTCCGCCATTTTTTGGGCTTCAGTTTTTCGACGCAGGGGGTGCGCGTTGGCAAGAAATCGACCTCCAAATCTTGTCACGGTCACCGCAGTTTCTAAACATTAGCGAATAGTCAGGTATACGCCATGGCCATCCCCAACTTGTTCCCAATAGCCAGAGCCCGCAAAGCGGCGGCGCTTGCCATGCCTGACGAGCCTTGCCGCTTTGTTGAAACCCTGAATCCCGACAGCACATCGCCTGATTTTGCGTTCACATCGCCCGCGTCGGCAGGCCCAGAAGCACTCAAACCTATGGCTCCTCAAGATGCGTCCCAGGTGCTCATGTCCGTGCCGGGCCTGGGTCGACGCAGCGTACGTGCCCAACGCCGACTCTTAAGCGCGCTTTTAGCGGCATCGTTGGCGGTGGTGATTCCGGCAGCCGTCTACAAACTGCAGTTGTTGGACACGCTGGCCCAGCAAATTGCGGCAACGGGACAGTCGTTGATGCAGTCTCAGCGGCTGGCGAAGTCTGTCACCCAGGCCGTGGTGGGAAATCCACAGGCCTTCGTCGATCTGGCCGCCAGCGCAGATGTGCTGAGCCGGTCAATCGCAGGTTTGGAGCATGGCGATGCGGGCATGCGCATACAAGCCTTATCCGACGAACTTCGGCCCACGCTGCGCCCCGCACTTGTCCTGGTTGAACAGGCACAACAGGGCAGCAGCACCATCCTGGCGCAGCAGAAAATCCTTGAGCAAATTGGCGTAGCGCTGGCGCGTATCAACCGCCAGTCCGAAGATTTGCTGGAGCTGACCAAGACCATCTCCTCAATGAAACAGCAGCAAGGTGCGGCGCCCGCAGACATCTCTGCGGTGGGCGAGTTGTCGACCTTGACCCAGCGTATAGGCAAATCCACCAACGAATTCCTGACCAGTCAGGGGGCCAGTCCTGAGGCCGTTTTCCTGCTGGGCAAGGACCTTAATGCGTTCAAGGACATCGCCCAAGGTCTGCTCGAGGGCAGTGCCGATTTGCGGCTCAATGCGACGCAAGACCCCCCTACCCGCGAAAAACTCGCCGCGTTAATCGCTATGTTTGAAGAAACCCGCTCCCAAGCAGGCGCCATACTGGACAACCTGCAGATTTTGGTGGCTGTGCGGCAGGCGCAAGCAGGCGTCATTAATGACAGCGAGCCTTTGCGTGTGCATCTTGAGGCCTTACAAAAGCAGCTTTCAGAGCAAAGTGGCGAAGGCATTCTTGCTACCGGCGCGTTGGCGCCGCTGGCGCTGCTGGCATTCCTCAGTGGACTCGGGTTGTCCTATGTACAGGTGCAGGAGAGCCGCATCCGGCAAGGCGTTGCCGAAGCCCAGCGGCAGGTGGCCCAGCAAAACAGCACCAGTGCGCAGCAGGCGGCGAAAGATGCCAGAAGGGTCAACGAGTCCAACCAGTCCGCGATTCTGCGTTTGATGAATGAATTGCAGGCGGTGGCCGGCGGTGACCTGACGCAAAAAGCCACCGTGACCGAAGAAATCACTGGTGCCATCGCCGATTCGGTAAACTACACGGTGGAGGAACTGCGCGCACTCATCACCAGTGTCCAAGGCGCAGCCGAACGTGTTACCCAAACCACGGCCATGGTGGATCGCACCTCGCAGGCTTTGCTGGTCGCCTCCGACGCACAGCTGCAGGACATCAGGCAAGCGGGGCGGTCCGTGGTGAAAATGTCCGAACGTATCCATGGGGTCTCGGCGCAAGCGCAGGAATCTGCCTTGGTGGCACGCCAGTCTTTGCAGGCGGCAGAGTCTGGCTTGCACGCGGTGCAAAGCACGATCGGCGGCATGAACACCATACGCGAGCAGATTCAGGAAACGTCCAAGCGCATCAAGCGACTTGGCGAGTCCTCTCAGGAAATCGGCGAGATTACTGACTTGATCTCGGACATCACCGAGCAGACCAATGTGCTTGCGCTCAACGCCGCCATCCAAGCGGCTTCTGCCGGTGAGGCTGGGCGGGGTTTCTCGGTCGTGGCGGAAGAGGTGCAGCGTCTGGCGGAGCGATCAGCCGACGCCACGCGCCAAATCGCGGCCCTGGTGAAAATGATCCAGACCGATGCGCAAAATGCGATTGGCTCCATGGAGCGGTCGGCGCAAGGCGTGGTGGCGGGCGCCCAGCTCTCCGATAACGCGGGCAACGCCCTGACCGAGATTGACCGTGTGTCCCGCCAGGTAGCAGAGCGTATTGCGCAAATTTCTACCGCAACTTCGCAGGAAGCCGATTTGGCCAGCGACGTGGCCAAGAGCATTAAGCAAATATTTGCCGTGACAGAGAAAACAGCGGACGGCACGCGGGCCACGGCAAGCCAGGTACGCGAACTCTCGCATACGGCCCAGGAGCTCCGGCAATCGGTGGCGCGGTTCAAGATTGCTTAGCGCCACAACGGCGCTCCACCTTGACCTTGACCACTCTTTCGCCGCTGTAGGTATGGCCGCTACCTTTGCCATGAACGTCGAAGCGGCGACACCGCAGGACCTCGGGCCCCTGGCCTGGGTGATGGAAGACCTTCGCACCGCACTGAACATCGCTGGCAATGCCATACGGCGTTTCATTTGGGACAAAAAGACAGGCGCCAGAGACCATCTTGGTCCGGTAGACGCAGACGAGTTGCGCCAAGCCTGTCAGAAGTTTCACCAAAGTGCGGGGGCGCTGGAGATGGTGGGGCAGGAACGTGTGGCTGAAGTTCTTCGCGCTTTGGAGACCCTGGCACAAAAATTCGTTCAGAGGCCTGCGGCCTGCACCGAAGACGCAGCATGGTGCATTGAGCGTGCCAGCCGCGCTGTGGTGGACTATGTCGAACGCTTGTTAAGGGGGCGCCAGGCATCGCCTGTGGCACTATTTCCTCAGCAACGCGCCGTGATGGAGTTGTATGGGGCCGACCGCATTCATCCCGCCGATCTCTGGCGCCACGAATGGCAATGGCGCAAGGTGACGCTGCCGGTGGCGCTCCAGCCCTTGCACTATGCGCCCGCCTTGCGCGTGCGTTTGGGCAACACTTTGCTGCCTATTCTCAAGACGCTTGATGCTACCCACGCCTTGAAAATGGCCCGCTTGTGCACAGGTCTGGCCGCGGGAGAGGCTGCGTTGCAGGCGCATGGATTCTGGGCCTTGGCGGCGGGCTTTTTCGAGGCGATCGCCTTGGCCTGCCTGCCAGATGACGTCTATGTGCGGCGCAGCGCGGCAAAAGTGATGGCGCAATATGCGCTGTTGTCCATGGGGCCCTCAGCGTCGCTGGATACTGAAATACATGATTTGATGTTTTTTTGTGCCCTGGCCCAGCCCCCCGACGGTGGTGACTGCCCGACGTTGCGGGCCGTGCGTAGCGCCTTTGCGCTAGAAGGTTACGCTGGTCTCGATTACGCGTCAGCCGCCTTTGGCAGGTTTGATCCCGCACAACTTGCCGCAGTGCGCAAACGCATTGCTGCAGCCTCAGAGGCGTGGTCGGCATTGGCGGGCGGTGACCTGAGCCGCTTTGGCGATGTCGTTGAGCAGTTTGCGCTGGCGGGTGAAAGTGTCACCAAGTTGCACCCCGACAGCTTGATTCTGCTAACGGCACTGAGCGCTGCTGCCGATGCTGCCGCGCGTTCGGACCACGTTCCAAGCCCCGTCCTCGCAGTTGAAGTTGCTACCGCCCTCCTTTTTCTCGAGGCTATCTATGAAGACATGGACTTCGCAAACCCCGACATGGAGCGACGCGTTGCACGTCTGGCGCAGCGCTTGCAGCGCGTAGGCATGGGAGACGCCTCTGAGCCCATCGAAGTATGGATGGAGGACCTGTACCGCCGCGTGAGCGGCGAAAAAACCATGGGCTCGGTGGTGGCGGAGATAAGGCTGACACTCAGTGAAATCGAAAAATCGCTGGACCGTTATGCCCGCGACCCTGCGAATGCCTTGGTACTGCAGGCCGTGCCTATGGCCCTGGGACAGATCCGGGGGGTGTTTTCTGTGCTCGGTCTAGACCAGGGCGCTTTGGCGTTGCAGCGCATGCGTTCCAGCGTTGAGACGCTGCTCTTGTCTGCGGATGACCCACAACAATACGGCCCACCACTCTCGCCGTCCATCGTCAATAGTCTGAGTACCTTGGGATTTATGGTTGATATGTTGGCTTACCAGCCCGCCATGGCCAAGGAATTGTTCGTCTTCGACGAAGAGCTGGGTGAATTCAAGCCTTACATGGACCGCGAGGTTTCCGTGGCGCAACGTTCGCACAAACCGATGGCGCCTTCGCCAGAAGCCGTGGCGCAAGTAGTGTCTGCAGCTTTGTCCCCTGGTGTTGTAGGGGACAGCATCGAGTCCGGGCCAAACGCGATTGCTCCACCAGCGATGCTGGCCCAAGCCCCGGCTGCGACCACTGCAGTGGTCGCAGCCGGCGGTGCGGGCGAGATTCGCTCCAGATTTTTGGCCGAGGCGCGGGACGTGATTCAGGGCGCTTGGCAGGTGGCGGATAGCCTGGTCTTGGTACCGGGCAACTTTTCCAACCAGGCCACGCTGCGTCGCGCATTTCACACGCTCAAGGGCAGCGCGCGCATGCTCTCTCTGAACGATTTCGGTGAGGCAGCGTGGGCCTTTGAGCAGCTTCTCAACGCCGGGTTGGCCGAACAGCGACCCGCCAGTGGCGCTTTGGTGGCGCTGTGCAAAGAAGCCTTGGATGCGTTGGAGCAGTGGGTTGGCGCGCTTGCGCTCGAACAAACCCCGCGCCTGGGCGCGTCCGACTTCCGCCGTTGCGCCGATAGCCTGCGGTTGCACCAGCACTATGAGCCGCTCTTGAGCGCCGACACCGAGCAAAGCGCGGACGCATTGCTTCTGCTGGAGAGCCATCCAGTACCGGAAGAGTCCAAAGACCCGCAAGCACTGCCGCCTGAGCGCAGTGACAACGATCCGGCAGTGGCTATCGCGCCGCCGATCAGCAGCATTTATCACACTGGGGTTGACCGCCACAGCGCGCCGCAGGCCATGGAACAGCGGGAGATCATGGTGGGCCATCTCCGTTTGAGCGCAGACTTCTTTGAGGTCTTCGTTGAAGAGGCCCAACGCTGGTCGCAGGGTCTGCAATCGGAACTGGTGCAGTGGGACGTTCAAGCGCTTCAAGCAGTGCCCTCGGGTGCTGCGGCACTGGCCCATTCCCTGCACGGAAGTGCGGCCGCGGTGGGTTTTGCCGGCTTGCGTACGCTGGCGCGTGCGCTGGAGCAGGCACTTACTTACCTCGAACTACACGGCATAGGCAGTGAAGCCCACAAATCGGTGGTTTGCGACGCAGCCCACGAGGCCACACGCTTGCTGGCGGGATTTTCTGTGGGCACCCTGGTCGAGCCCAATGTCGTGGTCTTGCAGCGCTTGGCCGACTTGGTCCACGGGCAGGGCTTTGCGCTCCAGCACAGCGACCCGCAGGAGGAGCCGGTCAGTGAGGCTGTGGATCAGGCTGCAGGAACGGAGCAGGCAGAGCAAGAGCCAACGCCAGACCCGCTGCAGGCGTTTCCATTGGACCTGCCCGCCATCGAGGCCATGGCTGTCCCGCCATTGGCAAGGCCACGCCACATGGCTACCCCATGGGATACGGAGTTCGAAACCGAAGACGCCCTGGACGCTGAACTGCTGCCGGTATTTCTGGAAGAAGGTGCCGAGTTGCTGAGCGCACTGGGCACGAGCTTGCGCCATTGGGCAGAGCAGCCCGAGCAGCTGCAACACCGCGCACAAGCGCTGCGGCTGCTTCATACCCTCAAGGGCAGCGCGCGTCTGGCGGGTGGGCTGCGGCTTGGCGAGCTCGCCCACCGCATGGAGTCCATGTTAGGAGCGCTGGATCTGGAGTTCTCCTCGGCGCCCACGATCCTGGCGTCTTGCTTCAGGGCCTTCGAACAGCTCCAAGCCCGCTTTGACGCCTTGGCAGTTGCACCTCCCCTTGGCGCACCCGATGCGAATGCGCCAACTGTGGGGCCAGCACAGGCGGCAAGCCTGTCCGCGCCGTCGACGGAGGTTCCCCGCGTATTCGCTGCTCCCGCTCTCGCCGCATCGGCTCCACGCGCAGCGGGACAACAGCTGGTGCGGGTGCGGGTGCAAACCCTGGACCGTTTGATTGACCAGGCCGGTGAAGTGATGATCAGCCGCACACGAGCGGACGGACATGTGGTGCAAATGCGCAACACGCTTGGCGAGCTGGGGCGCAACCTGGACCGCCTGCGCCAGCAGTTGCGCGACATTGAGCTGCAGGCCGAGCTGCAAATGCAGTCGGGACTTCCCCAAGCCGGTGATGCCCGGGCCAGCTTTGATCCCTTGGAGTTAGATCGTTTTACGCAAATGCAGGAAGTCACACGCATGATGGCAGAGTCGGTCGGCGACGTGGAAAGCTTGCAGCGCAGCCTGCAAAGCTCGCTTGATGGCGCCTCAGAGGACTTGTTTAACCAGGGCCGACGCGCCAAGCAGCTCACCCAGGACTTGTTACGCATGCGCCTGCTGGAATTTGAAGCCCTGTCGGATCGGCTGTATGCGGTGGTTCGCCAGGCCTGCAAGGGCGCGGAAAAGCAAGTCCGGCTGGATATTGTGGGCGGAGCCATTGAAATCGACCGGGGCGTTTTAGAGCGCTTGGTCCATGCCTTTGAGCACCTGCTGCGCAACGCGGTGGTGCACGGCATCGAGCCTGCCGCAGCCCGCTTGGCGGCGGGCAAGCCAGCGGTCGGCGCCTTGTCCATCAGCGTGCAACAGGACGGCAGCGACGTGTCCGTTACTTTTGCGGACGACGGCGCAGGCCTGCAGATTGAAAAGATCCGTGCGCGTGCAGTGGCGTCCCAGTTGATCAATTCCGAGCAAACGCTCAGCCTGGAGGAAGCGACACGGCTGCTGTTCGCACCGGGCTTTTCCACGGCAGACGCGGTGACCGAACTCGCGGGTCGTGGCATCGGCATGGACGTAGTCTTGTCCGAGGTCAACGCCATTGGCGGACGCATCGAAACCAGCTCCCAGCCTGGCATGGGCACACGCTTCAAGGTCGTTTTCCCCTTGACCACGGCCGTCACCCAGGTTCTGATGCTGCGCATGGGGGCGCTCACCATCGGCGTTCCGGCGAACCTGATTGAGACCGTGCTGCGTGTACCCAGCGCATTGCTAGACCAGGCCTATGCCACCCAGAGCCTGGCCGATGGCAATCGACCGCCGGCACCCTTCTTTTGGGGTGGGGCCTTGCTGAAGGACTCGGCGCGCAGCTACAGCACCAAGGCAAGCACGCGCCAGCATGCGGTGGTCGTCATCCGCAGTGCAGGCCAGCGAGTTGCTATGCACGTAGACGAGGTCTTGGGCAGCCGCGAAGTGGTGGTGAAAAACCTCGGCCCCCAACTCTCGCACTTGCCTGGCCTGGCCGGAATGTCGGTGCTCGCGTCTGGCGCGGTCGTCCTGATTTACAACCCGGTGGCGCTCGCCAGCCTGTACGGCGAAGACGCCCGCCGCGTCCAGGCCGCCCCCAGTGCTGCGCCTGCGGGCCACGTTGCCGATCTAAAGGCGACCGGCGCTGCCGCAGCGCCATTGGTGCTGGTGGTGGACGACTCCATCACGGTGCGCCGTGTTACGCAGCGACTGCTGCAGCGCGAAGGTTACCGCGTCGCCTTGGCGGCGGACGGTTTGCAGGCACTGGAGCTGCTGCAAGACGAACGCCCGTTGGCGGTGCTAACCGACATCGAGATGCCACGCATGGATGGCATGGAGTTGACACGCCAGATACGCCGCGATCCGACCCTGGCGGAACTGCCCATCATCGTGATCACTTCACGCATTGCACAAAAACACCGCGATTACGCGGCGGCGCTGGGGGTGGACCACTATCTGGGCAAACCCTACACGGACGCAGACCTGCTGCGCCTGGTCCGCACATTCGCCGCCGTTGCCGTGGCGGCCTGATTACGTTTTATAAAAGCGAGGACGCGCATGCTAAAAAAATGGAGCCTGGGACTGCTTATTGCCGTGTTGGCCACCGGCGCCATGGCGCAGTCGCAGCACAAACTCATCCGGCTGGCGACGCTGGAATGGCCGCCCTTTACCGGCTTACTGTTGCCCCAAGAAGGCGTCTCGACCTATATCGCCGCTACCGTCGCCAAAGCCGCCGGTTTTAGGCTGTTGACGGCGTCCTTCGAATGGACCAAAGCGGTTGAAAAGGGCGAGCAAAGCCCGGAGTTTGAAGGTTACTTCCCCGAATATTTCAGCCAGGAGCGCCAAGACGCCTGCCACCTTTCGCAGTCGATTGGCAGCAGTGTGTTGGGCGTTGCCACTTTGAAGAACGCCCCCATCAAGTGGACCAAACTGTCTGACCTGGGCGCCTACCGTCTGGGCGTGGTGGACGGCTACCTCAACGGTGAAGAGTTTGACGCCGCCATCAAGGACAAGCGCCAGCCCGTGGAATTGGGCCCCAGCGACGCGGCCAATATCGCCAAGCTGCGCGCCGGGAAAATCCGTGGCATCGTGGTGGACAAAAGTGTGCTGGAGTACACGCTCTACAAGCTCAAAGACAAGGGCAGCGTCGTCTTCAATCCCCGCCCGATTGCCCGCTTGAGCTTGCATGTTTGCTTCAAACGCACACCCAGTGGGCTGGCAATGCGCGACGCCTTTGACAGCGCGCTTGCGCAAACTGACCTGGCCAAACTCGAGGCAGCGTATTTCGCGCAGATGTTTTCGGTGCGCTAAGCGCCGCGTGCCATGGCCCTACAGTGCCTTCAAAGCGGTGCGCAAGTCCGTGGCAGACAGAATTTCTGACATCACCACAGCCGCCTTGCCCGGCGCATAAAGCACATACACCGGCACGCCGCTGCGTCCCAACTCCGCCAGGGCCTGGGTGATCGCCGGGTCGCGCTGCGTCCAGTCCGCGCGCAGCAGGGTCACCTGCTTGGCCGCAAAGTCTTGCAGCACTGCGTCTTGCGACAGCGTGCTTTGCTTGTTGTACTGGCAGGTAATGCACCAGGCGGCGGTGAAGTCTACAAACACCGGGCGGCCGTTTTGCAGTTCACTGCGTACGCGCTGGACGCTCCAGGCTTGCCAGGTGCCCGGGGCGCTTGCGGCAGACACCGCACTTGCAGGCGCGCTTGCGGTTGGCGCTTGCAGCACGTTGGGGCCCACCGCCCGCAGCAGCGCCAGTGATACCGCCAAGGCCAAGGTGCCAAAGACCCAGCGGCTTCGCCCTCGAAGGTTTAGCGTCCACACCGTGAGCGCTAGGCACCACAGCAGTACCGCCAGCGATGCTGCCGCGTCCAGGCCACCGAGGTGCCCCAGCACCCACAGCAGCCACAGCACGGTGGCCGCCATGGGAAAGGCCATGAACTGGCGCAGGTGCAGCATCCAAACGCCGGGCCGCGGCAGCAAGCGCGCCAACTGTGGCAGGCTGCTGGCCAGAGCAAAGGGCAGCGCCAGCCCCAGGCCCAGCGCCACAAAAATACCCATGGCCTGCCAGGCCGGCAGGGTTAGCGCAAGGCCCAAAGAGGCGCCCATAAAGGGCGCGGTGCAGGGCGATGCCACGGCCACTGCCAGCACGCCCGAGAGCATGGCGTCGGCCGCCGGGTGGCGCAGCTGCAGCCCGGCCAGGCCACCGGGCACCACGTTGCCCCATTCCAGCAAGCCCAAAAGATTCAGGGCAATCAGTGTAAACAGCAGCGCCAACGCGCTGACCACCGCGGGCGACTGCAGCTGAAAGCCCCAGCCCAGTTGCTCGCCCCCGGCGCGCAGCGCCAGCAAGGCGCCGCCCAGCGCGGCCATCGAGAGCACCACGCCCGCCGTGTAGGCCAGCGCGATCACGCGCCGCGAGACGCCGCCCTGGTCCGAATGGCTGGCAAAGCCCAGCACCTTGATGGCCAACACCGGAAACACGCAGGGCATCAAATTCAAAATCAAACCACCCACAAAGGCGGCCAGCAGCGCCCACCACAGGCCGCCGGTGTCTGCAGGCGCCGCTGGCGCGTTCAAGGGCGCCGTCGCCACGTCGCTGCCTGCGGGCGCGGCAGTCGCCTTGTCGGGCCAGACGCCGCTGACATCGGCCAGCGCCTGCACGCTTACGCCGTCGAGCGCCAGCAGCAGGGCGATTCGTGTGGGGCGCGTGCTGCGCTGGGGCGACAAGGGCAAGCGCGCGCGCCACACCGCGCCTTGCCAGGTTTGCGTGCCCACCTCGGGCGCTGCCGCTGCGCTGTCGCCCAGGGCCTCGCGCACCGGGTCGCCAGGGCTGGCACTGGCGGCGGTGACAAATACATCGACTGCCTCAGGAAAGACGGCAATCGCCTTGCCCTGCCATTGCGCGGGCAGGCCTTGCGCACTCAGTACCAAGCTGTCGCCATCCAATTGCGCTTGCACCTTGCCTGCCAGCGGCGTGGGGCGCGCGGCGCGGGCCGCCTCAAACACTGCGCGCTGGGTTGCCACCGAGCCTTGCAGGGGCAGGCGCAGTTCAAATGCACCGTCTTGCGGAATGCACTCGGTGCGGCACACCAGCCAGGACGCGTTCAGGCGCACGGTTACTTCGCTGGCGCCAGGCGCCGGGCGAAAACCGGGCGCAACCGTGACGGTCACAGGCAGCAAGACCGTGTCTTCGTAGCCAAAATTGGCCAGCCGACCGATCTTGATCTTGTGTGGTGTGGGCCAGTGCACCGCGCTGGTTTGCAGGCCCTCGGGCAAGTTCCAGCGCAGCTCGGTGGGCAGGCCGGAGTCACCGGGGTTTTTCCAGTAGGTGTGCCACCCGGGTTGGTGTTGCAGCAGCAGGCCCAATTCCAGCGGCGCGCCTTTGCCAATACCCTGGGGCGCATGGACCACCAATTCGGCGCGCACTTCGGGCGTTTGCACCACGGCGCCGGTGCCCGTCTGCAAATCGAGCCGGGGCTGGGCGGCGTTCGCCGCAAACGCCGCGGCGAACAAGGCCATCGCCCACAGCAGCGCGTGCTGCGTGGCCACGCGGCGGATCAGGCCCGCCACCATGGGCACGATGGCGGACAAAGGAGTGGGAAAGGCAAAGTGCGAGGACATGGAGTGCTTCAGTCAAAAAGGCCGCTGCGCAAGCGGCGGCGCTGGCACGATTGTGGCAGTTCGCGGCTAAACCGCCGGTGTGGTGAACACGGCAGGGAGTTTCTTGGGCGACTGGATGCGCAGCTGCTTGTTCACGTTTTCTTGCCCGAACACCACTTCGATATCGCGCACCGCCACCCCAAACAAGGGCGCCAGAAAGCGCACCATGTGGTCCGTGGCTTTGCCATTGTGCGGCGCTGCGGTCACGCTCACTTTGAGCTGCGTGCCCTTGGGTTTGCCAATGGCGTCTTTGCTGGCGGCGGGTTTGCCAAGAATGTTGACCACCA
Organism: Burkholderiales bacterium; assembly: GCA_947448105.1. Classification (GTDB taxonomy): domain Bacteria; phylum Pseudomonadota; class Gammaproteobacteria; order Burkholderiales; family Burkholderiaceae_C; genus Allorhodoferax. Next base: position 3,910 of record CANFNE010000011.1, on the reverse strand, counting down.
GAACGTCGCCGTCCCAGGCAAAAAAGGATGCTCCGGTGCTGTTGCGTGCCATGCTTTGATAATAGGGCCATGCCGCACCGCATCGTCCTGGCCACTTTGAACGCCAAATACATCCACGCCTCCTTGGGCCTTCGGTATCTGCGCGCCAATATGGCGCGCCATGGCGGCGCTGACCTGGACGCCTGCACCACGCTGCAGGAATTCACCATCCACCGTGCCCCGCAAGACGTCGTGGATGCCCTGGTGGCCGATCTCGGTCCGGCCCAGCCCGGCGCGGTGCGCATTGTGGGTTTGGGCATCTATATATGGAACGTGGTGCCCAGCACCGCCGTGATTGCACTGCTCAAGGCGCAGCGCCCAGACGTCAAGGTGGTGCTCGGCGGCCCGGAAGTCAGCCACGAGCTGGTCGGCCAAGCCATCGTCGCCCTGGCCGACCATGTGATTACGGGCTGGGGCGATGTCAGCTTTCCCCAACTCTGCCGCGCCTTGGTGCACGGCCCCCGGCCTCTGATGAAGGTGATTGCAGGCGAACAGCCGCCCCTGGACGACCTTGCAATGCCCTACGCCCAGTACAGCGACACCGACTTGGCGCAGCGGGTGCTTTATGTGGAGGCCTCGCGCGGCTGCCCCTTCAAATGCGAGTTTTGCCTCAGTGCCCTGGACAAGACCGCCTGGGCGTTTGACCTGGACGCCTTTTTGACCGAACTCGCATCGCTCTACGCCCGGGGCGCGCGTACCTTCAAGTTCGTGGACCGCACCTTCAACCTCAAAATTGACGCCTCGGTGCAGATTCTGGAGTTCTTTCTGGCCCGCCTGGACGCCGACCCGCAAGAGCCGCTGTTTGTGCACTTCGAACTCGTGCCCGACCAATTGCCCGAGCGCCTCAAAACCTGCATTGCCCGCTTTCCCGCCGGGGTGCTGCAGTTTGAAATCGGCATCCAAAGCCTCAATCCGGTGGTGCAACGCGCCATTTCCCGCCGCCAGGACGCTGCCAAGACCGAGGCCAACCTGCGCTGGCTCGTCACCGCCAGCCACGCGCATTTGCACACCGACCTGATTTTTGGCCTGCCCGGCGAGAGCTGGGACAGCTTCGGCCAGGGCTTTGACACGCTGTGGTCCTGGGGCCCGCACGAAATCCAGCTCGGCGTGCTCAAGCGCCTTCGCGGTACGCCGCTGGCCACCAAGCCCCTGCCTGCCATGGTCTTTGACCCCGCGCCACCCTACACCGTGGTGCAGACCGACGCCGTCAGCGCCGACCAAGTGCAGGCCTTTGTCCGCCTGGCCCGGTATTGGGATTTGGTTGCGAACTCCGGGCGCTTTGGCCAAACCCTGGCGCTGTTGCTGGAGGCGCCGTCGCCGTTTCAGGCCTTTGCGGCGTTTGCAGACTGGCTGTGGCGCAGCCAAAAGCGTACCAGCGGCCTGACCCCCGAAATTTTGGTGGACGCCCTGTTCGAGTACCTTTGCCATGCGCGCGCCTTGCCACCCGCCGCAGTGCGCGCCGCCTTGTTGGCAGACTACGTGGGCAGCGGCGCCCGCGCGTCGCCAGTGGCATTGCTAGGCCATTTGCCACGCCAAGCTGCGCCCGCGGCAGGCCCGGCTGTTCGCAATACCGAGCGCCAGCAGCGCCACGCGGTCCCCGCCACGCCCTGACCGTTTCACCTTCCTTACCAAGTGAGCACCGCCATGCCCGAAGCCGCCGCCCATCCTTCCCGCTACTGGGCCGACCACAGCACGGCGCACTTTCAAGCCCTGCAAGCCAGTGGCCGCATCGCGCAAACCATCGCCGTACTTCCCGTGGGTGCCACTGAGCAGCATGGCCCGCACCTGCCGCTGCAGGTCGACAGTTGCATCGCTGACGGCGTCGTGGCGGCCGCCTTGCCCCATCTGGCACCCGATTCGTCCGCCTTGTTCCTGCCTACCCAGGCCGTGGGCTTTAGCCCGGAACACGCCCGCTTTGCCGGCACCCTGACGCTCAAGGCCGAAACGCTGATCCGCCTGTGGACCGATATTGGTGAGAGCGTGGCCGCTGCCGGGGTCAAGAAGCTGGTGATTTTTAACGCCCACGGCGGCCAGGCCAACTTCATGGACATCGTGGCGCGCGACCTGCGCGCGCGCCTGGGGATGCTGGTGCTCAGCGTTAACTGGTACGGCCTTCCGTTGCTCGGGCCCGAGGGCGAGGACGTCAACGCCTTGTTCAGCGCCGAAGAGCACCGCTTCGGCATCCATGCGGGCGATATCGAAACCTCGCTCATGCTGGCGCTGGCGCCCCACCGGGTGGAAATGGACAAAGCGCAACATTTCGCATCTACCTCGCAGGCGCGGGCCGCGCAATTCGACATCCTGGGCAATGGCAAAACCGCCAAGCTAGCCTGGCAGATACAAGACTACAACGCCGCAGGCGCCGTGGGCAACGCCGGCGCCGCTACTGCCGACAAGGGCACAAAAGTGCTTCAAGCGGCTGGCCGCGCCCTGGCGCAGCTATTAGGCGAGGTGCAGCGCCTGCCCCTGAGCACCCTGGTGGTCTGAGTGGCCCTCGTGGTTTGAAGGCTTAGTCGCCTTGCAGCGCGGGCGCGGCCATAGGCAAGCGCCCGCACAGTCTTCAGGCGTACGTGACCCAGGACGTATATTCAGGATCGTCCAAGTGGGGCAGGGTGTTGTAAGTCACCAGCATGTGCCGCTTGGGCGTGAACGCCAGCTCGGTGACTGAACTGTTGCGTATGCGGAAGTTGAGCTCCACCGTCGTCTCAGGCGTGGTTCCCAGCAAATGACCGATGGCCGTACTGATCGGCCCGCCGCTGCTGACCATCAGCACGTTGCCGCTGCAATTGCTGCGCACATGGTCCAAGGCGCTGGTCACGCCGCGTACGAAGTCAGGGTAGCTCGGCATTCCTACTGGGCTGACAACGCCATTCATCCATTGCCGCAGGCCATCGCGCAACAAGCGAAAGTGCGCCCGGTACATCTCAGGCGAGTCGGCCTTCTCGAGCGGAAAAGGGTGAATCGCCTGGATCACAGCGCTACTGTCGTATTCATTAAGCCCCGGCCATACCAAGGGCGCAGCCTCATAGCCGCCCCCCTGGGCGATGCCTTCCCATGTCTGGGCGTGGCGGCGCAAGCTACCCATCACTACGGCATCAAACTTCAGGCCCTGCTTAGCAAAGTACTCCCCCAGACGCACGCTCTGGCGCGCGCCCAGCTCGCTAAGCCTGTCATAGTCTTCCGCACCAAACGAGGCCTGGCCATGGCGCACAAGGTAAAGGTTTCCCATGCCTGCGATTTAAGCCCAGGCCCGCCGAAAGATTTGTCCTTAGCGTGACATGAGGAACCATCTCTGGATAGCTGGATCCGATCCAAGAAACGGCGACACGAGGGAGCGTCCTGGCGTTGAACAGGTAGCCTCCGTGAGCCTGGTCATTACGGAGCTGGCCTAAGCCACGTGCATAGCGCTAGCCCGCCGCAGGCTTTCAGCTGGTAGGGCAGCTAATTTTCAATTCTTTTGCATCAGGCTTGAAGAACGGCTGAAATCGCGCTACACTAGCCCTCTCGCTGCGACACACATCGAGGGGTTAGAAAAAATCTTGAAGTTTTTTTAAAACAGCCCAAAAAACTGTGTTATGATTGAAGGCTTCGCTGATCACAGAGAAGTCAACTTAAGTAGGGGTTAAATCCTACGTAGATCCTTAAAAATTTACAGCCGATAAGCGTGGGCGTTTGAAAGCGATTGCCAAGTTCTTTGGAACTTAGCTTTAATTAGCTAACAAACGCTCATGAAGTAAAAAGATGTGAATTTCGTCAAAGAAAATCACGTCGATTCCAATTTATGAGTTGCATAGAAATATGCGAAAAAAATCAAGATCGAACTATAGAGTTTGATCCTGGCTCAGATTGAACGCTGGCGGCATGCCTTACA
>CANFNE010000010.1 GCA_947448105.1 Burkholderiales bacterium | reverse complement strand
TGGCCTCCTAGGCATGCGCCAAGGCAACATCAGCCGTACCGGCAGCGACACCAGGCGCGGGATGCTCAGGGTCTCGTGCACGGCGGTGACTTGTTCGCCCAGCAGGTCGGCGCGCAAAAGTGAGCGCACATAAAAGGGCGTGTCTTCCAGGGTCTCGACGACGGACGCGCCAGCGCCGCCTTCGCTGCGCATGGTGCGGCCTATGCGCCATTGGGACGGCGCCAAGGTTTGGCGCGGTGGCGCGACAAAGGCGCGGGTCTGGCCGCTGGGGGCAAAGCGCTGGGCCACCACGCGGTCCGGGCCGTGGCGGGGGCGCACGTCGTAGATGACGGTGGTGTCGCCGTTGGCCATTTCGGCGCGGGCCCAGTCCCATTCTCTGAACGCGCGTTCCACCGGCTCGTCGCCTTCGTTGCTGTCTAGGTAGGCGTGGCCGCTCCAGCGGGCTTGGGGGTTTTGCATCTCGACCGTCACCCGCGAGCACGGGGCAATCGGGCCCCAGCGGTGGCGGGCGTCGGCGTCCAGGCCGGTGACAAACGGGCTCAGGCCCACCGGCTGCACCGTCACACGCCCGCGCACACGCATGGGGATGGGCACGTTGATCTCGTCGATGTCAATCACCAGCTGCTGGCCGTTCCAGTGCAACTGGCTGGGGCCCACGGTGAAGCGGTTTTGGCTGCGCTGCACGTGGTTGCGGCCGCGCTCGGTCATGGTCCAGCGCCGGCCCTGGGCGCCGTAGAGCGCCACGTTGATAGCGCAAAAGTGTTCGGGGTCGGCCACGCCGCCATTGAGGCCACGCGCCAGCGCGTAGTACGGTGAAAACACGCTGCCCACAAAAGCGATGATGGACAGGCCGTGCTGGCCGTCGTCGCTCAGGGCATCGACATACCACCAGAGATAGCCACCCGGCGCGACCGGCTGGTCGAATCGAGGTGCGCCATCAGCGTCGCGGCCGCCAAACGCCCCGACATGGCCGCCATGGGCACGCCCGGCCCCGGATGCACGCTGCCCCCCGCCAGGTACAGGCCCGGCACTTTGCTCTGCGCTGACGGCCGCGCAAAGGCCGACATCCAGCCGTGGGTCGCGCGGCCATACAGCGCCCCGCCCGTGCCCGGGTACAGATGGCCAAAGTCTCGCGGCGTGCTGCGCACCACCTGGTGCGGCTGGGCTTGCAGCGTCAGGCCACAGTGGCGCAAGAGCGCCAGGCTTCGGTGTTCGCATGCTTGTATCCTTGAATCATCAAATGCGGGGCTGTCGCCGTCGGCCGGGGCATTGACCAGTGCCAGCATGCGCTCGGGGCCGGCGCTGGCCAAGCCGTCGTCGTCGCGGTCTTGGGCGCACAGGTAGACGGTGCCCTGCTCAGGCAGGCGGCGCTTGGAAAATATATCGTCAAACTCGCTGCGGTAGTCGTGGTCAAAAAACACGTTGTGCCGCACCAGGGGAAAACCGCTGGCGCGCGCGTGCATGGACCATGTCACGGCGGAAAGCGAACGCTGCGCCACCTCCACGGGTGCCGCCGCGCGCAGCGGCCCCAGGCCTAGCAGGCCCTGGGCCAAGGCGCCCACGTCGCCGTTGAACACCACCGCGTCTGCGGCCAGGCGCTCGCCATCGGCCAGGCGCACGCCGCTGGCGCGCCCCTGGGCGGTTTCAATCTCGCTGCACGCCACGCCGTAGCGCAGCTTTACGCCACGCTGCTGCGCCAAAGTCGCCAGTGCCTGCGCCACCGCGTGCATGCCGCCGCCCACCGACCACACGCCGTCGAGCTCCACCTGCGCCACCAGCATCAGCGTGGCGGGCGCCGCCCAGGGCGACGAGCCGCAATAGGTGGCGTAGCGGGCAAACAGCTGCTGCAGTCGCACGTCATGAAAGTGCCGACCCAGGCTGCTCCACAGCGTGGCAAACGGCCCTAAGCCCATCAGCGTGCCCAGGCCGCGCGGCCCCAGGTCTTGCGCCATGCTTAAGAGGCTGGGGCGCTGGCTGCGGATGTAGGGCTTTTCAAGGGCTTGGTACAGCGCGCGGGTTTGCTGGCAAAACTGCGTAAAACGCCGCGCCTCGGCCGGGCTGCTGAAGGCGGCAATGGCGTCGGCCGAGCGCGCGGTATCGGCATGCAAATCCAGCGTGGCCGCGCTGCTCCGCCAGGCGTGGCGCGCCAGCACGTGAATGGGCGAGAGTTGCAGCAAGCTCTCGAGCGAGCTGCCAATCTCAGCGAGCATTTGGTCGAGCACCCAGCGCATGGTGAACACCGTGGGGCCCGAATCTACGGCCACGCCGTCCACCACAATTTGGCGCATCTTGCCCCCGGGTGTGGCAGCGGCTTCCACCACGGTGACGTCCAGGCCCCGGTGCGCCAGCAGCAGCGCGCTGACCAGCCCACCAATGCCCGCGCCCACCACCACGACGCGCTGCGAGCGCAGCGTATCAGCCATAGTGGCGGCCCTTCCAGGTGCCCTGGATGCTGAGGGTGACAAAGCGCGCAAACATGGACTCGGTGAAATATTGTTCTTGGGCTGCCGCCTTGATGGCCTCTAGATGCGGGCCCGAACGGGCATAGGCGTCCATGGCGGCCACGCTGTCCCACAGGGTAAAGGTGGCTTGGCGCAAAAAAGGCGCCTCGCCCAAACCAACCGCCAACTGGCAACCGGGTGCCGCCTCCAGCGCCGTTTGCGAGGCCGGTGCGTGGCGCCAAAAGGCCGGTGCCTTGCGCAGCGCAATCGAGGCGCGGGTGAGCGCGGCCACCGGGCCCTCCACAGGCTGCGCAATGCTGGGCGCCAGCGTCTGGCCGTCCCAATGGCCGCGGCACGACCAAGCGCGTAACTTGAGCACGCAGCATTCGCTGGCACGTTCGCGGTAGCCGTGCATCGCGTCGGAATAGGCAATAAATTCGTCGGCCGCGCCCAGGCTGCCAAACACCGCAAACAGGCCCTGGCGCGAGGCGCTGGGCCGCAGGCCAAAGCCGCCGTCAAAGCCGCTGCCAAGCACCTTGGAAAAACGCAGCTGGGCCTGCGAGCGCAGCGCCAGCGGACCCTTGACGATGCGCGACCAGCCCCACAGCCGGTGCACGGGCGCGATATCGGCCAGCACCAGCACGCTTACCTGGTCACAAGGAACATCCATCAGCACCAGGCTCATGCGCAATCACTCCAATAAAAAAGGGCCTCCACCACACAGAGCGAAGGCCCTTGAGGAGCTGGGACCTTAAGGCTTGGCCGCCGCCTGCAGCTCAGGAAAATCCTTGGCCATGGCCGCACCGTACAGCGGCTTGTACGCGCCTTGGTGGCAGGTGGTGCAATTGACCTTGGCTACGTCACCCTGCGGGCCCAGGCGGTTGGCGGGGAAGGTGGCGGTCAGCGGCGTCATGAAGTCGTTGTTCAGGTCACGCGCCATGCGGATGCCGTGCCAGGCGGTCACACGCTGCGGGCGCGACTGCTCCCAGGACTGGAAGTCACGGGTGTTGTGGCAATAGGTGCAATTCACCCCGAGCGACTCCGACATGTGCACCATCAGGCCGTAGGTGTGTTCAGCTTGCTTGGTGGAGCTGCGGTTGACCGCGTCACCACGCAGCACCATGGCCGTGTTGCCGTTGACGCGGATGGGGGCGGCGTCTTTCAGGTAGGGCGTGAACGGGTCAAAAGGCAGCGATGTCAAACCCACCGATTTGGACGCCAGGTTTTGCCCGGCCAGGTCGCCCATGGCGCTGTTGCTGGCGTATTTGCGGTCTTTGGGCGCAAACCACACATGGGTCGGAATGTTATTGCCCCGGTGGCAGGTGTAGCAGGTCACACCGGTCTCGGCCACGTGGGCTTTCCAGTCCTGGTTGACGCGCTGCGTCATCTGGATCATGCGCCGCGCCACCACCTTGGTGTACTTGGCGTCTTCGGCAAAGTTCTCCACGTTGTGGCAATAGGCGCAGCCCGCGTCAGGTGCCACCCACTGGGTAATAGACGCCATGTGGCGGTTGAACTGCGCCACGCTCAGGTCGCCCAGCACTTGGACATTTTTGTAAATGTCCTTGGCCTTGGGACCGTCGGCGCTGGCCGCCTCCGTCGCCACGGGCGCCTGGTTCAGCGAAGCCTGTTTGAGCAGAGTGCGCGGGTTGTAGATTTGTTCCATGCCGGTGCCGCGAAAGCCGGTTTGCACCGTCTCAATCGGCGGGCGCTCGCAGCCGCTGAGCAGCGCGGCAGCGGCTGGCACCAGGGCAGCGAGCAAGAGTCGCAGGGAAGTTTTCATGGTTTTGCTCCCAGGATGGCGGGGTCGATCACGGTGGGACTCACCAGCGGATAGGCAGGTACCACATGGTGCTTGACCGACCAGAGGTACCAGTTGTCCACCACGGTGCCCGTGAGCAAGATGCCCACGCCACCGACCAGCGGGCAGAGCACCGCAAACCACCAGGCCCAGCGGTGAATCGATTCCATGGTGGCGTTAAACCCCATGGTCCAACGCCAGAACAAGGCGGCACGCTCAGACGCAGTGCCGCGGTCCACGATTTGCTCAATCTCGCGCTCGCCGCCAAAGCGGCTCACCGCCAAAATGGTGGCGCCGTGCATGGCAAACAGCAGCACCGAACCGTACAAGAACACGATAGACAGGGCGTGGAAGGGGTTGTAAAACAGGTTGCCGTAACGCAGCGAGATAGCCGACACCCAGTCCAGGTGCGGGAAGATGCCAAACGGCACCGCCTCTGACCAACTGCCCATCATGATCGGGCGGAAGAAGCCGCACACCAGGTAAAGCCAGATCGCTGCCGCATAGGCCCAGGCCACATGCGTGCCAAGACCGAGCTGGCGGGCACGGCGGTACGTGCGCGTCCACCACAGCAAAATTGATACCGTCAACATAAAGCCCACGATCAGCCACCAGCCGCCCTGCGCCAGCGGCGGAATGCTCAGGCCGTAGGCCGGGGGTGGCGGCTCCAGCGCCAGCCAGAACAACTGGCGGATCAACTCAATCGGGCTCCAGTCCACCGAGGCCAGCATATTGAAGCCAATGATGTTGAACGCCAGTGTTCCAAACAGCAGCGAGGCCACGCCCAGCGTGCCCAGGTAAACCGGGCCGATCTGCGCATTGCCGATGCGCCCCAACAGGTGCAGCAGAAAAGGCGTGCCCAGGCGCTTGTCGTCGCCCCGTGGCAGCGCTACGCCGTCGTGCAGCGGGCCGACCGGCTGCACCGAAGTGAATAGGTTTTGGTACTCAGCCATGTTTGTCTCCTTGGGTTCTTAGCTGCGCCAGATGGGCATGTTGAGCCACCAGCTCCACCACTCAGGCCAGGCGCCAGTCCAGAAGGGACCGCTGACCACAATGCACACAATGCCAAACCAGACCCCGGCCAGCGCCAGGAACAAGCCCAGGCGGTGAATGCCCAAAGTGCCCACCGAATAGCCAATCAGATCGCGGAAAAAGGTGTCTTCATGCTCGGGCGACTTCACCGCCTGGCCGTGGCCGGGATTGGTGGCCGAGAGCACCAAACCGCCGTGCATGGACAAGGCCAGCACCGTGGCAAAAAACAGGCTCGCAGCAATCATGTGCCAGGGGTTGTAATGAAAGTGCAGGTACTGGTAAGCGGTGTTGCTCACCCAGTCCAGGTGGCTGTAAATGCCATACGGGAAGGCATGGCCCCACGCGCCCATGAGCACCGGGCGTACCACCTGCAGCGACACATAGGCCAGGATCGCCATGCCAAAGGCCACGGGCACATGCAAGCCCATGCCGAGCTTGCGGCAGATCTCCACCTCTCGCAGTGCCCAGGACACAAATGAGCCGATGGCGCAGACCGTAATCAGCTGCCACAGGCCGCCTTCCATCATGGGCGCAAAGCGCAGACCATAGGAAATGTCAGGCGGCGCAATATTGATTTGCCAGAGGTTCCAGGTGGGGCCCATGGCCGCTCCCCACAGAATCATCATGGTGCCCGAGAGGGCAAAAAACAGCGTCGTAACGCCAAAAAAGCCGACGTAAAACGGCCCGACCCAAAAATCAAACAGGTCGCCCCCAACCAGGGTTCCACCGCGCACGCGGTACTTACGTTCAAAACTCAGCATGGACATAGATGCATCCTCCGACCGAAATTCGGTCCAACAGGTCCCAGCGCGGTGAGGCTCAGTTGACTAAAAAGACAGACGCATCGTTCAAATTGAACGGAATGCGTCTGCCGGAGCGACGGCCAAAAGCCGTTACTTTTGCGGCAGTGCCGCGTTCTGCGCAGCCTTCGCGGCCTTGACCGTGTCGGGATGCCAGCTGTTGATGTTGTAACGGTCGCCGCTGATCTGGATCAGGTGGATCGTTGTCGACACAAATGCAATGAGCAAACCGGTTAATACGATTGCCTTGCGGGGATCTATCACACGCCAAATGCGCCACATAGGAATTTCCTTTCGTTAACTCAATTGAGAAATTACGGTATAGACGGCAGATTTCACACCGACCCAAGTGGTCGCTGATCCCTCCGCGCCGGGCAGCCAGGTTCGCCAGTTCAACGCTAGCAACTGACCGAACACGGCAAGCGCCATGAACACAAAGAAAAGCAGCACGAATATCAGCCGATACCCATTGAGATGGTTATCAGAAATAAACGACGGAGCACTTACGTTCGGTTGGGCCATACATACCTCCAGTTAAGGTTCGCTTAGAACCAGGGACGCCATACCCACACCAAGCTGTGGGCGAAGAAAGCGCCAACAGCCCACAGCAGGTAACCCTGGATGTAGTACTGGTGGAACTCTTGGGCTTCTTCGTCTGTCAGCCCTGAGGGGTTCGCTGCATCAGTCATAGTTAATGCCTCACTCAAAATGCCTTGCGGCGACTTGCCACACCGGGGTCGGTGTGGCTCGGACTGCTGCAGCACGAATGCCCCAGCAGGTTTGCCCCCGGACAAGCCGGGTGCGTGTACAGGCCATCCAAGGCTTGCGCGCGTGGCTCACGCCAGCGCCTCCGCCCTCGATGGCCCGAACAACTCTGAAAAACGCGCTGCCTCGACGTGCGAGCGCCCGGTCTCGCGCGCGTCACGCTCTGCGTGGTCACGCATGCGCTTGGCCGCCGAAATACGCACCAATACCGGCTGCAGCTCCAGCAGCGCTTGCATGCGCTGGTGGGCCTCGGGCTCCCAGGGAATGGTCGACTCTGTGGCTGCGCGCCCGGGGCTCGATTCAATCTTGTCCATCTCGGTGCCCAGCGGCAGGATGTGGAACAGCGCGTCAAACAAGGCGTTGCAAAACTCCTGAATGATGTAAGTCGCACCCGAATAACCCATAAACGGTGTGCCGGTGTGGCGCCGGATGATGGGCAGCGGAAAACTCGCTGGAATAAAGCTGGTTTTCATCATGCCGCCGCCACCAATTTCGGCCAGGTAGATGCGTTCGTTGTAGCTGCCGTACAGCACCAGCGGCGTTTTTTCTGCCACCAGGCGGCGCACTTCAGCGTTGTCGGTTTTTGCGCCCGCCACGCGGCTGATCGCAAAGTTGCAGGGCAGGCCCATTTCGTCTTCCAGGAAATGGCGGATGCCGCGCGTGTAGGTCTCGTTGGCCACCACGCCAAAATTGGCGGTGCCGAAAAAGTCTTGCGTGACCGAGCGCCACAGGTCCCAGATGGGCTTGATGGTGCTGTGCTTTTCGCGCTCGATAAAGGGCTCGGGGTCCAGGCCCAACAGTTCGCCCAGCGAGCGTATAAATTTGGTGGTGCTGTGCAAACCAATGGGCGCTTGCAGGTAGGGCCGCTCCAGCGCCTCGCACAGCATGCGGCCAAACTCGCGGTACATGCAGATGTTCACATCCGCCTCCACCAGGCGCGACACGTCGGCCAGGTGGCTGCCCAGCGGAAACACCATATTGATCTCGGCGCCAATGCCTTGCACCAGGCGGCGGATCTCGGCCAGGTCGCTGGGCGAATTGAAGGTGCCGTAGCTCGGGCCAATGATGTTGACGCGCGGCTTCTCACCGGGCTTGCGGTCTGCCAAGGGCGTGCGCGCGGGCACATCGCGCAAGCCGTACTGCTGCCACAGCCAGAACATGGCACGGTTGGCGCATTGCCACTGGTCTTCGTCAATTGTGCGCGGCAAAAAGCGCTGGATGTTGGTGCCCTCGGGCGTGACACCGCCGCCAATCATTTCGGCAATCGAGCCGGTCACCACCACGGCGGGCAGGTCGGGGTCGAGCGCGGCGTGGGCCCGGCGCATGGAGCCCTCCGTCCCTTCGCGCCCGAGCTGCTCTTCGGCTAGGCCCGTCACCACAATAGGCAACTCGTGCGGTGGCAGCGCGTCGGTGTAATGCAGCACGGATGTGACTGGCAGGTTCTCGCAGCCCACGGGGCCGTCAATCACCACTTGCATGCCCTTGATGGCGGTAAACACATACACCGCACCCCAGTAGCCGCCTGCGCGATCGTGGTCGAGCACTAGCATGGCAAGCCCCGGGTGAAATGGCGAGCGGCAGTCATACCATGGCCTCCGCCTTGCGTTTCTTGGCCTGCTTTTCCAGCAGACGCCGCGTCTCGGCTTTGAACTCGGGGCGGTCTTGCGGCACGCCTGCCGCGCTTTCCCACACACCGGCGCTGTGGCCTGCGCCCGCATCGCCAAAAAATTCGCGCATCTGGTCAAAGCGCGCCTTGTTGCCCATGGCAGCGTTGATCACCGTGGCCAGCGAACCCGCACCTGCCGGGCCCATCAAGGGGCGGGCAGAAATCAGGTTGGTGAAATACAGGCCAGGAATGCTGCGCTCCTTGGCGGCTTGCACGATGGGCGTGGTGCCGATGGCCACGTCGGGCTGCCATTCGTGCATGGCGTCCAGGTCGTTCTCGAGGGACGCCCGGAACTGCACATGCACACCGCGCGCCTCCAGCCATTCGCGGTCCGGGTCGCTCCAAACGGTGCGCGGGCAGGCGGTGCCCACATAGCGCAGGTCGGCGCCGCTTTCCACCAGCAGGCGGCCCACCAGCAATTCTGAGCCTTCGTAGCCGCTCAGCGTAATGCGGCCCTTGATCGGCATCTTGGTCAGGCCCGCCTTGATCGCAGGCAGCATGATGTTTTTGACCAAATCAATCTTGGCCTGGGGCACGTTGGCGGCATTGCCAATGGCTTGCAACCAAGCCTCGGTGCCGTCGTGGCCCACGGGCGCAGAACCCACAATGGGGCGACCTGCGGCTTCAAACTCGCGCACGCTGGCGGTATAAAACGGGTGGATGGCAGCCACCGCCGTGCAGTCGAGCGCGGCGTACAGCTCGCGCCATTCGCGCGTGGGCACCACCGGACCGGCGGCCAGGCCCATGGGCTCCAACATGCGGCCAATGATGACCGGATCAGCCGGAAACATTTCGCCCAACAAGGCGATGGTGGGTTTCTCGGAACGGCCAGTGCGTGGCGCCTGCACCGGCCCGGCCATGATTTCTTCGCGGGCGTATTTCAGCATCGCACCGGCCAGCACATCCTTGGCCTCAGCGTGCGTGGGCACGCCAAAGCCGGGAACGTCAATGCCGATGATGCGTACGCCGTTGATGTCTTTGGGCAGCAGCTGCAGCGGCACGCCGCTGGCCGTGGGCACGCACAAATTGATGATGACGATGGCGTCGTACTTGGCCGGGTCGGCCTCGTTGTAAACCGCTTCACGGATGTCCTCGAACAGCTTGCCCGTGACCAGCGACTCGGAATTGAAAGGCACGTAGCCCACGCTGCGCCGTGCACCGTAGAAATGCGAGGTGAAGGTCAAGCCATACACGCAGCAGGCCGAGCCCGACAAAATGGTGGCGGTGCGGCGCATGCGCAAGCCCACGCGCAAGGAACCAAAGGCCGGGCACATGCTTTGCGGCTGGTCGTGCGGGCCGGCGTTGGGCTTGGCGGGATAGTCTTTGGCGTACTGCGCCAGCACCTCCGACTTGCCCGAGGCCTTGGCCGCCGCCAGCATTTTTTCGCCCCCCGCATGGCAGCCCATGCCATCGCCCTCAATCGCCGTGCTGGACGCAGAGGCTGGGGCCACGGGAGCGGCAACGATGGGAATGGTCTTGTTCATGGGCTGGTGCGCTGATCAGACTTCGTCGTACACCACTTCAAGCGTGGGCTTGGTGGTATCGGTCTTGCCGCACATATCAAACTGGGTGGCGGGCTCTAGCACCACGTCGCGTCCCACGGACGCGGCGGAGAAAAGCCCCAAGAGCGCGTCTTGCGTCATGGGCTTGGGCCGCACCGGTGTCGAGGTGCCTACGTTTTCTGCCAGCTCGGCAAACATGGGGCCCCACACCGAGTCGGGCCGGCCGATGATTTCGTAGCTGGCGCTCTTGCGGCGGATGTCTTCGTTGGCGGGAATGGTGGACAAAACCGGAATGCCCACGTGCTCGGCAAACGCGGCTGCCTCGCCGGTGCCGTCGTCGCGGTTGATCACCATGCCGGCCACGCCCACATTGCCACCAAGCTTGCGGAAATACTCCACCGCCGAGCACACGTTGTTGGCCACGTACAAAGACTGCAAGTCGTTGCTCGCAACAACGATGACCTTCTGGCACATGTCGCGGGCAATCGGCAGGCCAAAGCCGCCGCACACCACGTCGCCCAAAAAGTCGAGCAGCACGTAGTCAAAACCCCACTCGTGAAAACCGAGTTTTTCGAGCAACTCAAAGCCGTGGATGATGCCGCGCCCGCCGCAGCCGCGCCCGACTTCGGGGCCGCCGAGTTCCATGGCGTAGACGCCGTCGCGCTTGAAGCACACGTCGCCAATGGCCACGGCTTCACCGGCGAGCTTTTTCTTGGACGAGGTCTCGATGATGGTGGGGCAAGCGCGCCCGCCAAACAGCAAGCTGGTGGTGTCGCTCTTGGGGTCGCAGCCGATGAGCAGCACTTTTTTTCCCTGCTGCGCCATCATGTAACTCAGGTTGGCCAGCGTGAAGCTTTTGCCAATGCCGCCCTTGCCGTAGATCGCAATAATTTGCGTCTCCTTGGTCACTTCGCCCGTGGCCACAGGCGCGGGCTCCTGCGCGGCTTCGGTGCGCAAAATATCGCGCATGAAGTTCAGGGGGGCTGCAGCGGGAATCGTGCTTGCGCTCATTGGGTCTGTCTCCAATCCAAAACCATCTTCAAACAATCGGCGTCACCAAAGGCGGTGCGGTAGGCGAACTCCGCCTGGGTGGCGTCGTGCTGGTGGGTCACCAAGCCATCCAAGGAAAGGCGCCCTTCGGCGGCCAAAGCAATCACGTCCACCAGGTCTTGGGGGGCCCACTGGGCAGCCACACGGATACGGGCTTCGCGCATAAAAGCAGGGGGAAATACAAAAGACAGTGGCTCGTCATAAAAGCCTGCGAGCACCACTTCACCGCGAGGGGCCAGGCGGCCGATCAACGCATTGAGCAAGTGCCCGGCGCCGCTGACATCACAAATGCACTGGTAGTTGCGACGTGTATCGGTGCTGGGGTCGATGACCTCGTAGCCTTGGGCTCCCGCACGCCGCGCGGGGTTGGTTTCCCAGACCACGGGTTTAGCACCAGCGACGACCGCCAAGCGCGCAATCATCCGACCGAGCACGCCGTGGCCAATGATGAGATCGGGCTGCTGGGTACCGGCGGCGCTGTGCGCGTGGTACGCGGTGGCCGCCAGCGCAAACAACACGCCTTGCTCGGCCAGCGAGTCCTTGATTTCCATGGCCCGCGCACCGGGCACTACCAGGCGCGAGGCCGATCCGCCAAACAGGTTGCGCGCATCGGTAAAGCATTGCGAGCCGGGCACAAACACGCGCGTACCCACTTTGCGGCTGGCCGCGTCGCCTGCGCGCACCACGCGCCCCACGGTCTCGTAGCCGGGCACCAGCGGGTAGCCCATGCCAGGAAAAGCGGGCATGGTGCCGTTCCACAACAGGCGCTCGGTGCCGGTGCTGATGCCGGTGTATTCCACTTGCACTTCCACGTCGGCAGCGCCCAATTCCGGCAAAGCCAGCGCGCGCACATCCAGCGCGTGCGGGTTTTGGAAAACGATGGCTTGGGCGTGCATGGGGGTGGCTGCGAAGGTGCGCTTAATGGACGGCGGTCGGCGTAGACGCGTCCACCGCCCGGGACTTGCGCCCCACCAAAATTTGGGTTTGCAGCGGCATGGCGTTGGGCACGGTTTCGATGTGGGTGAAACCGGCCTGGGCCATCATGGCCATCAGCTCGCTGGCGGTGCGCAGGCGCCCCGCGCCCATGGCCAGCAGGTAGAAATGAAAGTAGGCATCACCCAGCGGCGCCTCACCTGCCTCTTGCGCCATGGGCTCGGCCAGCAGCAAGGTGCCACCCACGGGCAGCGCGGCATAAATTGAGGCCAGCACGGTGCGCACATCGGCGTCCGGGTGGTCGTGCGCCACGCGGATCAATGTGACCAGGTCCGCACCCCGGGGCAGCGGGTCTTGCAAAAAGCTACCCCCCACGGCGTTGGCGCGCCCTGACAAACCTTGGCGCGCAAAGTTGGCACGCGCCAGCGTGGCCACCTCGGGCAGGTCAAACAGGTGAAGCGCGAGCTTCGGCGCGTGGCGTGCCAGGCGCGACAAAAACGTGCCCTGGCCACCACCTACATCGAGCACGCCCTGGTGCGCGTCAAAGCGGTAGCTGGCCAAAATTTCGTCCACCACAAAGGGCTGCGAGGCCGACATCAGGTTGGAATAGCGTGCGTATTTTTCGGCCTGGAGCGCGTCAGCCGCAGCGCGGGCTTTGTCAGCGTCGTCCAGCGCATAAGGCCAGTACTGCGCCATCTCGCCAGCCTGGCCCGAAGCCGCCAGCATGGCCACCGGGTCTTGCATGTCTTGGTACAGCACGGCGTGGTGCTCCACCATGGCGCGTATGCCCGCGTGGCCGGCCACGGGCGCACCCAGCGGGCCCAGACCGAAGCGGCCCCGGCTGCGCATTTCCAGCAGTTGCAGCGCCAAGGCCGATTGCAGCAAGCGCTGCAAACCAGCAGCGGGCAGCTGCGTGGCTTGCGCCAGTTCGTCCAGGGTGCGGGGGCGTTCGGCCACGGTTTCCAAAATGCGCAGGCGCACACAGGCCAGCAAGACCTGCGAATAGACAAAGCCGGCCATCAGGTCAAACACCTTGCGGGCGCGCATGCGCGTGACCCAGCGCGTGAGCGGGTTGGCCACGCTCCAGCGGTACAGCGCGTCGCTGGTCATCCAGCGGTCCACCAGCGCTTCGAGGCGGTCGCGCCAGGGCGTTTCGCGTTCGGATGCGCTGGGCAGGGGGGCCAGGTCCAGGGTTTTCATGGGATGGTGCTTAGGCGGTGCTTGGGCAGTTTTCGGGCGGGGCTTAAGCGGCAGCGGTCTGGCGCGTGGTCGCCGCGGCGCTTTGGGCTTGGGCCTGCGCGCGGTATTGGCTGCAGGCGGCGCGCGGCACCAGGCGCTCCGACTCTTGCCACACCAGTTCGCGCATGGCGGCAGCGCTCGGGCCTTCGGGAATGGAGTCGGCAGCGGCCTCGATGAGCGACTCGAAATGCACAATCGCGCCGCCCAGCCCGAGGTCGGCAATGGCGTTGGGACGGGCGTGCTGCGCGTCTTGGCCCACGGGCTTGCCCAGCAGTTCGGCCTGGCCCATCACGTCGCGGATGTCGTCGGCCACTTGGTAGGCCTCGCCCAGGCAGTCGCCCAAGGCCTGCCAGGCTTTGGGGTCGGCACCGGCGCTCAGGGCACCGGCGCAAGTGGCAGCCACAAACAGCGAGCCGGTCTTGGCCCGCTGGTATTGCATGAGGGATACGCGCGACTCGGATTCCCAAGCCTGCCCGGCCACGATGCCATTGGGCATACCCACGCTGTCGGCGATGATTTTCATGAGGCCCGGCAGGCGCAGCGGCGACTTGCCCGAAGCGGCGGCCAGGGTCTGGAAAGCCATCACGATGAGCGCATCCCCGGCCAGCACGGCCAGGGGCTGGCCAAAGGCCCAGTGCACCGAGGCGCGACCCCGGCGGGTGGCGGCGTCGTCAAAACACGGCAGGTCGTCATGCACCAGCGAGGCGCAGTGCATCAGTTCGATGGCCACGGCAGCCGCGTCGGTCAGGGCCGGATCGTCCTGGCCGCAGGCCTGGGCTACCGCCAAACACAGCTGCGGGCGAATGCGCGCGCCACCGGGAAACACCGCATGGCGCACCGCCGCCACCAGCTTGGGCGGGCAACCGGGCTCTTCCACGGCAGCCAAAGCCATTGCCAGGGATTGCTCGATGCGGGTGATGGGTTTCATGCACAGTCTCCAGGGTGTTTGCACTCACAGCCCAGAAATGACAGTTTTGGTTGTCACTTCTGCTTGTAAATAAATGTAGACACTTACTTGATCTATGTCAACGGGGATTTACGCGTTTTTTTGTCTGCTTTATGTTGAAGCAGTTTTTCCACGCTGTTTTCCCTCTGGGATGGCGCTAAATCGCTGCCCAGACCTAGGGAATACCCGCGCAATAATCGGTGGCTGCGCAGCACAAAAAGTGTGCGCCCGCACACGAGCGACCCGACAAATCGCCATTTTTGGGAGGGCTCCAGGGGCTTGCGCCCGTCCGCGCAGCGCGGTTTCAGGCGTGCGCGGCCAGTACCAGCGGCGCGATGGCGCCGGGCTGCTCTTCATGGGCCAGGTGACCCAGGCCGGCCAGCACCTGCACCGGGCGCGGGCTTTGCTGGCGCAGCAAAGCGGCCACGCGGTAGGCCACCGCCGGGGGCACGATGACATCGTGCGCCCCCACCACCAGGGTCAGCGGCGTGCGCAAGGCGGGTAGATCGCGCTCCAGGGTGTGCAAATCCCAGTGCGCCATCATGGCCAGCGCCCCGCCCGCGTGGCCAGGGTTGGCGATGAGCTGGCGGTACAGCGCGCGGCCCTGTGCGTCCAGGCGCGAGCCGGTACCGTCGAGCAGCTTTTGCAGCACATCGGACTGCGCCGCACGCCAGGAAAACAGCGCAGGCACCAGGGGCGCCTTGGCCAGCAGCTTGGCCAGGGGCGAAAAAAACTGTCCCGCCCAACCGTCCAGCGGCAGCAAGGCGCCGTTGACGGACACCAGGCACTGGGGTGCCAGCAGGCCATCGAGCGCCATGCGGCAGGCCAGCGCTGCACCCGCTGAATGGCCTACCACGGTGGCAGGTACGACGCCCAGGGTCTGCAACAACGCGGCCACGCCGCGCGCCATGCCAGGCAGCGAGCAGCGTTCGGCCACGGCCTCGCCCTGCGGCATGGCGCTAAAGCCGTGGCCGGGTAAATCCAGCGCCAGCACCGACACCTTGGGCTGCAGCAGAGGAACCAGGTCACGCCAGGAATGGGTGGAGGCGCCCGTGCCGTGCAGCAACAGCACAGTGGACGCGGCGGGGTCGGGGTGCGGCGCGTGCTGCACATGCCAGCGCAGGCCCGCCGCGTCCACAAAGCGCGACAGATCGCGGTGCGGCCAGTGGGCGCCATCGGTGGCAAAGTCAAGGCGTGGGCGCATGGGCGTGGATTAAGGGGCTGGATTGCGGGGTGAACGCTGGGTTGGCGGTGGGCGGGCAGCTCGCAGGCCGTTGGTGGCGAATTCGCGGCGGTTTAGCGCCCGCTCACAGCGCGCACCGCCTGGGACACCGCCTGCGCGCCGGCGTAGGGCAGCGCCAGGTACTGCGCGCCCATGGTGCGGGCAAGCGCCTGCGCCGCCGCGTGCGGCTGCGCCGAGGTGTCCACCAGCAGCGCGGTAATGCCTGCCAAACGCAGCGCGGCGGCGGCGGCTTGGCTGTCGAGTGCGGCCTGCGCGCGCCCGGGCGTGCCGTCGCGGGCGATGTTGCCGCGCCCGTCGGTCAGCAGCACCAGGAGGGGGGTTTCGCCCTTGCGCCGGATTTGTTCGGCCAGCGCCAGCGCTGCGTCCATGGCGCTGGCCAGGGGCGTGCCACCCCCGCCGGGCAGGCCGGCCAGGCTGCGCTTGGCGCGCGCCAGCGAGCGGGTGGGCGGCAGCAGCAGCTCGGCGGCCTTGCCCCGAAAGGCCAGCACCGCCACGCTGTCGCGCCGCACATAGCAGTCGGCCAGCAGCAACTCGACCGCGCCCTTGGCCTCGGCCAGGCGGTTGAGCGCGGCGGAACCCGATGCGTCCACCACAAACACCGTGGTGGTCTGGCCGAGCTGGCGAAAGCGGGCCACGTGAAAGTCTTCTTTGCGCACCTGAATGCGCCGGGGAGCGGGGGCCACGCCGCGCGCCTGTGCTGCCGCCTGCCGCAGCTTTTGCCAGGGTGCGGCGGCGCGCAGGGTTTCCAGCACGTTGAGGCGCTGGCCCGCGCGCGGCTCGCCCTTGCGCGCGCCGATGGGGCGGCCGCGCAGCGCGCTGTGCTGCGCCGCGCCCGCACTGCCCGCGCTGGGGGTTTTGGCGCGCGCGAGTTGCGAGATCTTCAAAGACGCCAGCAGGCCTGCGGGCAAGGCCGCCAGGGCTGCGTCCAGGATGCGCTCGTCCAGCGTTTCACCTACCGCGGGGGGCTGATCGGTGTCGTCGTCGGTGGGTGCGGCGGGCGGTGCGCCAGGGTCGGCAGGCGGCTGCTCGCTGGCATCGGGCTCCGGAGGCGGCTTGGCTTGGCTGTCGGGCGGGGGTGGCTCGGGCTCGGCGGCATCGTCTGGTGTGTCGGCTGGCGCATCTTCAGGCGCATCGGCGGCGGCCGTGTCATCGGCGCTGGGGGGCGGCAACCGGGTAGCGCGCGGCGCCAGCACCAGGCGGGCGGCCACTGCAATGTGCTCTTCCTCCACCGCGTCGCAACCGGCCAGCGCGGCGGCGGCGCGGGCGGCGCGGGCGGCCAGCAGCGGAGCGCGCAGCGAATCCATGCCCAGCGCCTGCGCGGCCGCGCACAGGGCGCGCAGGCCTTCGTCGTCCAGCGCGACCTGGGGCAGGCGCGCGCGCGCGGCCAGCACTTCGGGCGCGCTCCAGTCGGGGCCGTCTTCCTGTGCCGATGCGCTGTCGAGCACCAGGTTAAAGGCCATCCGGTCGCGCAGGGCGGCGGGCATGTGTTCGTCTTCGCCTATGCCTTCGTCCAGCGCCACCAGGCCTAAGCGCGCGGGGTGCTCTGCGGCCAGGCCGTCGCGCTGCAACTGCACGGTTTGGGTGTCAAGCGCGGCGCAAAAGCGGGTGGCTGCGGCAGCGCCCATGCGCTCGGCCATGGCCAGCAGCAGCACGCCGCCATCGGCCTGCGCCAGCAGGCCCTGCAGCACCACGGGCCGGCCGCTTTGCAAAGTAGCGCCCAGGTCCAGGCCGCCCAACAAGGCCGTGTCGCTGGTGTTGAGCGGCACCCGGCGCAGCGGCGTGCCCGCAGGCAGCAATCCGCGCAACAAGTCCAGCCAGTCAGCGCGCAAAGCGCCAGCGGGCGCGCGCACCGCAACGCCACCCAGACCCACCGGGTCTACGGCAAACAGGGCGGCGACGGTGGCGGCGTCACCTTGCATGAAAAGCGGGCTCGGGCATGGGCGTGGCAGCGCCGGTGTCCAACGCAGCGGGAAAGGCGGGCCCAGGGGGCGCTGGGCGCGCTGGGGGCGCAAGGGGCGCGGGGGACAAGGGCAACATGGCGTGGGCAGGCAACGGTTGGCAGAGCTGCAACTTGGGCGCGGCTTGTGGCGTTCAGGCGGCCTTGGCCACCGGGGCGCTTCCTAGCTCTTGCAAGGCGCGCTCCACGCGGGTACCCGAGCCAGAGTCGTCCAGCGGGTTGCGCCGCAGGCGGTGGCGCAGCGCGGGCGCGGCGACAAAGCGCAGGTGCGACTCGTGCACGGCGGCGTCGCCCTGCAGCGCGGCATAGGCGCGGGCGGCGCGCACCAAGGTCAGGTCACCGCGCAGGCCGTCGGTGCCCAGCGCCATGCACAGGCGCGCGGCAAACTCGCGCGCGGCATCCGGAATATCCACCGCGCCCAGGCGCTTGCGCGCGGCCACGATGCTGCGGCGCACGCGGTCGTCTTCCTTTTTCCAGTCTGCGGCAAACGCGCTAGGGTCGCGCTCGAAAGCGTCGCGGCGCTTGACCACCTCGACCCGCTGCGCCAGGGCTGCGGGGGTTTTCACCTCGACCGACAGGCCAAAGCGGTCCAGCAACTGGGGGCGCAATTCGCCCTCTTCCGGGTTGCCGCTGCCGATCAGCACAAAGCGCGCTGGGTGGCGCACGCTCAGGCCCTCGCGCTCGACCACGTTTTCGCCCGAGGCGGCCACATCAATCAGCAAGTCCACCAGGTGGTCTTCGAGCAGGTTGACCTCGTCAATGTACAAATAGCCGCGGTTGGCGCGCGCGAGCAACCCCGGCTCAAAGGCCTTGACGCCTTGCGATAGCGCGCGCTCCAGGTCCAGCGCGCCCACCACGCGGTCTTCGGTGGCGCCCAGCGGCATGTCCACCACGGGCACGCTGACCAGCTGGCTGGCCACCGCGCCGGGTTTGGCCGCCGCGCGCGCCGCGCAGTCGGGGCAGGTAGCCGCCGCCGGGTCGCAGCCGTAGCGGCAGCCCACCACGGCGCGCATCTTGGGCAGCAAGGCGGCCAGCGCGCGCACGGCGGTCGATTTGCCGGTGCCCCGGTCGCCAAACACCAGCACACCGCCAATGCTCGGGTCAATGGCGGTGAGCAAAATAGCCAGCTTCATTTCGTCCTGGCCGACGATGGCGGAAAAAGGAAAAGTAAGTGCCATACAAATAAAAGAGAAGGGTCAAAGTTGAGGGGTGGCGCGGCCCTGGGGCGCGGCTGCGGGCGCGGGCATGGACGTAGGTGCGGCGGGCAGTTCGCCCGGCTCAGGCGCCAGGCCATAGGGCTGCATCAGCTGCCACACGTGGACGGGTACCATGTTTTTCATGCGCTGGGGCTCTTCGCGGCGCAGGTGGATGATGGTTTCTGCGGCCTTCATCTCGACCCGGGCACGCGCAAATTCCAGACCGCGCGGCCCCACCTTGGGCATCAACCAGCCCACAATGGGACGCAGCCAGTCGGGCATGCGCCGCAGCGGCAGGCCACCGGCGGCGCGCTGCACATTCCCAATAAACCCTTTGACGGCGCCTGCGCGCTTGCCCGCGCTGCCCGGCGCGCTAATCTGAACTTCGTCGCCCAGCAGGTCCAGCATCTGCTGGCCGCGCGCATTGCGCACCAAGAGCCACTGCTGGCCTTCGCCACCCATATAGCCCACGGTGATGTCCGAGAGCACGTTGGTGTAGTCCACGCAACTGCGGCAGGTCATGGGAAAAAAGTCGGGTCGCAGCTGCGACAAAGGCAGCTGCAAAAACGGAATCTCGCGGCGCCGGCCGTCGTCAAAGCGCAGCTCGACGTGGTAGTCGGCCCGAAACTCAAGGTAGGAAATGGCCTTGGGGTCGTCCTGGGTTTGGCCTGCGACCAAGCCTAAAAACTCGTGGAAGTTTTCGGTGGTCGTGTTGTCTGAGCAAGGTGTGCCAATCACATAGATTTGCTCAAAGCCCAGCTCTTTTTCCAGCGCGCGCAAGGCGTAGACCTGGCAGGCCACGCCCACCACCGCCAGCCGCGTGATGCCCTGGGCGCGCGCGGGCTCCAAGAGTGCCAGCAGCGGCGCGTAGCCCATGCGCATGCCCCGGCACTGCGCCATGTCTTGGGCCTGGGTGACGAGCACGGGCACCGGTTTCCAGCGGTCGTGGGGGTCAGGGGCCATGGCCAGCACGGCTTGCACCTGGCCCGTCTCTAGCAGGCGCTCGGCGATGCGGGTGGTAATGCCACTCCACTGCGCGCCCACCGCCGGTTGGCGCAAGGTGGCGCGCAGCGTGTGCAGGTGGGGGCCAAAGTGCAGCTCGTTGGGGCGCGCCATGTCGCGGGTGCGGCCATGCACTTGGCGCTCCAGCCGGGGATAGTCGGGCTGGATGAACTGGCAGGCGCTGGCGCAGCGCCTGGGCGCGCTGCTGCGCGAGACGCCGCAGTCGGTGCACAGGTCGCGGTGGGGCGCGGGGCCAGCAAGGTTAGGAGGCGCGATCATGGCCGCATACTACCCAATTGGCAGGCCAAAAACCTCTGCCCGTCTTTTTATTCTGACAAAGACGTCTGTCACATATTCAAACCACTTCAAAGAGAGCGCCGCCGCGCAGGCAACACTCTGGGTCGCTGCAGGGCCAGCGCCTGCACGGGTTTCGCCAGAACAATTCCTGCACCAAACCGCCCCCACATGCAACCCCAAGGCCCACCGCCCACCCCCACCCAGCCGCTGGAACTCACCCTGCTGCTGACCAGCTTTATTGCGGTCACCTATGCGTTTGGCGTGTACCTGTTTTCCACGCTGTTGCCCGATATGCGCGCGGCTTTGGGGCTGAATTACACCGAGATCGGCTGGATTACCGGCCTGGGGCAGGTGGGCTTTTTACTGGGTGCGTTTGTTTGTGCCCCGCTGGTGCGCTGGCTGGGCGCGGTGCGGCTGATATTGGCGTCGGTGGCTGCCTGCGGCGCCTGCCTGGCGCTAATGCCGCTGGTGGCCAATGCGGTGCAGATCGCAGCGCTCATGGTGATTACGGGGGCCGCAGCGGCCACCGTGTGGGTGCCTATGGTGGCGGTGGTGCAAGGCGGTATTGCGGCGCAGCACCAGGGCAAGGTGCTGGGGCTGCTGTCATCAGGTACGGCCTACGGTCTGTTTTTGAACGGGTTTAGCACGCCGGCGCTGCTGCCCTTGGGCGGCTGGAAGCTGGTGTGGGTGTTTTCTGCCGTGCTGACGTTTGCGCTCTTGGCTTGGGGCGTATCGCGCCTTCGGGTGGGCCCGGCTGCGACCCTGAACGTGGACGCCCAAGCACCACACCCAGCAGGCGACACGGGCTGGCGCGCTCTGGTGCGCGACCCTTTGACGCTGGTGGTCATGCTCTTGATGTTTCTCAACGGCATCGCCTGCATGCCGACCATGAACTACCTGGTCTCGTTTTTGCGCGAGGAGCTGGGCTACAGCACTGAGGCGGCCGGCTGGGTGTGGTCCACCATCGGGTTGGTAGGCATGTTTGGCGGCCTGGCCATGGGCGCGCTGGCCGACAGGATTACGGTGGCCCGGGCGCTGAGCCTGAGTTACCTTTTGCTGGCCTTGTGCACATTGTTGTTTTTGCACCATGCGTCAATGGCGGAGGTGCTGGTGGGCGGGGCGCTGTTTGGGCTGGTGTTCAATTCGATTTTTGGCCTGATACCGGCCTTTGTCAGCCTGTCGTTCGATGCGCGCAAGGCCACGGCGGTGTTTGCCCTGTGCAACGTCTTACTGGGGCTGGGTTCCATGCTGGGCAATTTGCTGGGCGGCTTGCTGCGGGAGCAACAGCAATCGTTTGTGCCGGTGTAT
>CANFNE010000009.1 GCA_947448105.1 Burkholderiales bacterium | reverse complement strand
GGGCCGGTATGGCCGAGTTCATTGCGTCGAGCACGCCAGTGGCCGTGACACGCCATGGGCAAACCATAGGTTACTTCATCCCGACCCACGGCCAGGCGGAGGCTGACGTTGCCGCCTTGAAGAAGGCCAGCAAGACCTTGGATCGCTTGCTTGCAGCCAAGAGCATTGATGTGGACGCGGTGGTCGCCGAATTCAAAACCACGCGTAAACGCGCAAGCACGCCCAAGAAGCCGGTGCCTGCCGCGGCATGAGCAACAAAGCCATCGTTCTGGATGCCAACATCCTGATTCGAGCGGTGCTGGGCAAGCGGGTGCGAGAGCTCATAGTCGCCAATGCAGGCACGGTGCAATTCTTTGCGCCTGATGTTGCTTATGCGGACGCGCGAAAGTACCTCCCCGCGCTGCTGGAAAAAAGAGGCGTAAACAGCGAAGCGGCGCTGACGGTGCTCGATGCCCTGGAATCCATAGTCCAGCCGCTGGAACTGGGTGTTTATTCAGGATTGCAAGCTGCGGCTCTGCAACGAATTGCCATGCGCGATGCCGATGACTGGCCTGTGCTCGCCTGCGCCATGGCGATTGCCTGCCCGGTATGGACAGAAGATGCCGACTTCTTTGGCACCGGAATAGCGACTTGGACCACCGATCGCGTGGAACTGTATTTGGCGGGGTGATTAGGCTGACTGGCGCGTTTTTTGGGCTGCGAATCAGCTTGGGAGTACCTGTCATCGGCATCACCAGAGTCACATTGGAACCCTGAACGACCGCTATTTAGAACGGGCACGTTTTTGCGAACGTCTGCTTTCCTTTGAGCGGCCTCGTTTATTCGGGGGTTTCCCCAAAAAGTCGAATTTCCGCTTTGCTTGATCGCCCGCTGAACGCTGGCTTTGGCCGATGACTGCTATGGCCCGGACTCACCGCAAGACAGAGTTTTTCGACTGACCGTTTACGCTGCGTCACCGCCGCCCATTGCCTAGCGGCGACCATCCGCTTTGGATCGCAACCTGCCCTTGGTCGCCAAGCCGCAACGCTGACCAAAAGACCCAAGGGCAAAGCCTGACGGGTATCAACGCCAAGCCAGTAGACTCCCGTCCACACCGATTCTCATTGGCTGAAAGACCTCTTGCAAATGAAAACAATTTTTCTCGCAACGCTTATCTTGCTCGCCAGCAGCGCGCAGGCCGACTGGGTCAAGATGGGCGAGACCGATGAAGGCAGCTTCTACATTGACACCGCCTCGGTGCTGCTGGACGGGCATGTGCGCCAAGTGTGGGAGTTGACCGATTTGAAGCAGCGCGATGAAGGCGGCGAGTTGTCGCGGCGCACCCGGGTGCAATACGACTGCCAACGGGGCCGCACCCAGGTGCTTTCGATCAGCACCCATTGGGAGCCCATGGCTGCGGGCGCAACACTTCTCGCGGTCGCCAGGGAAGGTTTGTGGAAAGAGGTGCCGCCAGGGACCGCGTATGCAGCCGCCTTCAAATTGCTATGCGCGCAATAGGCGCAGCGCCTTGTATGCGCACAACGCCTTTGACCGAATACTCCGATGACAACTCTTGAAGCGCATCCGCCCCATCCCCTGCCCGTTCTGTATTCCTTTCGCCGCTGCCCCTACGCCATGCGCGCGCGCCTGGCTTTGCAGGTGGCCGGTCAGGCCGTAGAGCACCGCGAAATCGAACTCAAACACAAGCCCGCCGCCATGCTGCAAGCCTCGCCCAAGGGCACGGTGCCCGTGTTGGTGTTGACGGACGGCGCCGTGCTGGAGCAAAGCCTGGACATCATGCGCTGGGCCTTGGAGCGCCATGACCCCGAGGCTTGGTTGCCCACTGACGAGGCGAGCCGCCAAGACGCCTGGGCGCTGATTGCGCAAAACGATGGTGACTTCAAATTTCACCTGGACCGTTATAAATACCCGCACCGCTACGCGCTTGCCGACGGCTTTGAGCACCGTGCCCAAGCTTCTGTTTTTTTGGGAACCTTGGCGCTGCGCCTTACGGCAAGCGCCTACCTAAGCGGCCCGCACTTTGGCATAGCCGACGCCGCCATCGCACCTTTTGTGCGGCAGTTCGCGCATACCGACAAAGCATGGTTTGCGCAGCAAGATTGGCCCGCGCTGGCGCCGTGGCTGGCCGACTTTGAAGGGTCTGCGGCTTTTGCGCAGGTGATGGAAAAACACCCGGTCTGGCCGGGTGTTGCTGAGGGCTTGGCGCCTGCAAAGGCGCTTTAGCGCCGCTTAGGCGATCCGTTCCTTGGCGTCAGCGTACTGGCGCTTGAGCTGGGCCACAAAGTCGGCGGTCGATTGCACCTCGTGGATGGCGCCAATGCCCTGACCGCAGCCCCAGATGTCTTTCCAGGCTTTGGTCTTGTCGCCGCCAAAGTTCATCTTGCTGGGGTCGCTCTCGGGCAAGTTGGTCGGGTCCATGCCGGCGTTGCGGATGCTGGGCGCCAGGTAGTTGCCGTGCACGCCGGTAAACAGGTTGCTGTAGACGATGTCGTCCGAGTCGCTGTCCACAATGCTTTGCTTGTAGGCCTCGGCGGCGCGGGCCTCGTCGGTGGCGATAAAGGCCGAGCCAATATAGGCAAAGTCCGCACCCATGGCCTGGGCCGCCAGCACTGCGTCGCCGGTGGCAATCGAGCCGCTCAGGGCCAAGGGGCCGTCAAACCACTGGCGGATTTCCTGGATCAGGGCAAACGGGCTTTTCAGGCCGGCGTGACCACCGGCGCCTGCGGCAACCGCGATCAGCCCGTCGGCGCCTTTTTCAATCGCCTTGTGCGCGTGCTTGTTGTTGATCACGTCGTGCAGCACCACGCCGCCGTAGGAATGCGCTGCTTCGTTGATGTCCTCGCGCGCGCCCAGGCTGGTGATGATGATGGGCACCTTGAACTTCACGCACATCGCCATGTCGTGGTCCAGGCGGTCGTTGCTCTTGTGCACGATCTGGTTGATGGCAAAGGGCGCGGCGGGCGCATCGGGATGCGCGGCGTTGTAGGCCGCGAGCGTCTCGGTGATTTCGATCAGCCATTCTTCGAGCTGCTCGGCCGGACGGGCGTTGAGCGCAGGCATAGAGCCCACCACGCCCGCAATGCACTGGGCGATCACCAGTTTGGGCGTGCTAATGATGAACAGCGGCGAGCCGATCACTGGGAACGGCAGGTGTGCCAGAGCGGCAGGAAGTTTGGACATAGCTTGTGAAAAAAGAGGTGAAATTAAAACGCTTCAAGCGCCAGAGCAGTCACGCTGTCTGCGCCTTCAACAATGCTGTCGCGCAGGCCTCGGGCTTTGGTCAGGATGTGGTCGGCGTAAAAACGCGCGGTCACCACCTTGGCCTGCATGAATGCCGCCTCTTTGCCCTCAGCCAGCGCCTTTTGCGCCACCAGCAAGGCGCGCCCCATTTGCCAACCGGCCATCACATTGCCCGCCAACATCAGGTAAGGCACGCTGCCCGAGAACACCGCGTTGGGGCTGGCCTTGGTGTTGCCGGCCACAAAGTCAATCACTTCCACCAGCGCAGCGCGGGCGGCGTCCAGACGCTTGGCTACCGCTAGGGCGTCGGGTGTGCCGCTGGCGCGCAGCTCGGCCACGGTCACCGCAATTTGCGCGGTAATGGCCTTGGCCGCCTGGCCGCCGTCGCGCGAGGTTTTGCGCCCCACCAGGTCATTGGCCTGGATGGCGGTCGTACCCTCGTAAATCGTCAAAATCTTGGCGTCGCGGTAGTACTGGGCCACGCCGGTTTCTTCGATAAAGCCCATGCCGCCGTGCACCTGCACCGCAAGGGACGTCACTTCCAGGCTCATCTCGGTGCTAAAGCCCTTGATGAGCGGCACCATGAATTCATAAAAGGTTTGGTGCTCTTTGCGTGCCTGGGCGTCCGGGTGGTGGTGCGCCACGTCAAAAGCCGATGCCGCCACGCTGGCAAGCGCACGGCAGCCCTGCACATAGGCGCGCATGGTCATCAGCATGCGGCGCACGTCCGGGTGGTGGATGATGGGCGCGCTGGTGTTCATGGAGCCATCGACCGGGCGGCTTTGCACCCGTTCGCGCGCAAAGCTGGCCGCCTTTTGGTAAGCGCGCTCGGCAATCGCAATGCCCTGCACGCCCACGCCATAGCGCGCGGCGTTCATCATGATGAACATGTATTCCAGGCCCCGGTTTTCCTGGCCCACCAAATAGCCCACCGCACCACCGTGGTCGCCATATTGCAAGACGGCCGTGGGGCTGGCTTTGATGCCCATCTTGTGTTCGATGCTCACGCAATGCACGTCGTTGCGCGCGCCCAGCGAGCCGTCACCGTTGACCATGAACTTGGGCACCACAAACAGGCTGATGCCCTTGACGCCTTCGGGCGCGCCCTGCACCCGGGCCAGCACCAAATGGACGATGTTGTCGGCCATGTCGTGCTCACCCCAGGTGATGTAAATCTTGGTGCCAAACACCTTGTAAGTGCCGTCGGGCTGGGGCTCGGCGCGGGTGCGCACCATGGCCAGATCGCTGCCGGCCTGGGGCTCGGTCAGGTTCATGGTACCGGTCCATTCGCCGCTGACGAGCTTTTCCAGGTAGGTGGCCTTGAGCTCGTCCGAACCTGCGGTCAGGAGCGCTTCAATGGCGCCGTCGCTGAGCAAGGGGCACAGCGCAAAACTCATGTTGGCAGAGTTTTGCATCTCGCCGCACACCGAACCAATGGTCTTGGGCAATCCCTGGCCGCCAAAGGCCACCGGGTGTTGCAGGCCCTGCCAGCCGCCTTCGGTGAACTGTTTGAACGCGTCTTTGAAGCCGGGCGTGGCGGTGACCACGCCGTCTTTCCAGCTGGTGGGGTGGATGTCGCCCTCCCAGTTCAGCGGCGAGAGCACGCCTTCATTGAACTTGGCCGCTTCTTCCAGTACCGCCTGGGCCGTATCCAGGTCTGCGTCCTCAAAACCGGGCAATTGGGCAATCTGGTCGATACGGGCCAGGTGCTCGATGTTGAACAGCATGTCTTTGACGGGGGCGATATAGCTCATGGCGGATTTCCAAAAAGGGACGAAAAAAAAGGCACCGCGCGCGGTGCCTTTGGGCGCCGGATTACAGGGCGGCTACAAGGTCGGGCACGGCCACAAACAAGTCGGCTTCCAGGCCGTAATCAGCCACGCTGAAGATCGGCGCCTCAGCGTCTTTGTTGATGGCGACGATCACCTTGCTGTCCTTCATACCGGCCAAATGCTGGATGGCGCCGCTGATGCCGCAGGCCACATACAACTGGGGTGCCACGATCTTGCCGGTTTGACCGACCTGCCAGTCGTTGGGCGCGTAGCCCGCGTCCACCGCAGCGCGGCTCGCACCCATGGCAGCGCCTAGCTTGTCGGCCAGCGGGGTCATGACTTCCATGAACTTTTCGCTCGAACCCAGGGCGCGTCCACCAGAGACGATGATCTTGGCGGCGGTCAACTCGGGGCGGTCGTTGCGGGCAATCTCGGAACCCAAAAAGTGCACGTCGGCGCTGGCGCCAGCGGCGGCTGGCGTGTCCACGCTGGCGCTGCCGCCGGTGGTGGCTGCGGCGTCAAAGCCGGTGGTGCGCACGGTGATCACCTTGATGGCGTCGGTGCTTTGCACGGTGGCAATGGCGTTACCGGCGTAGATGGGGCGCTCAAAGGTATCGGGGCTGTCGACCTTGGTGATGTCGGACACCTGCGCCACGTCGAGCTTGGCGGCCACGCGCGGGGCAATATTCTTGCCGAAGGCGGTCGCGGGGAACAGCAGGTGGCTGTAGGCGCTGGCCATGGCCACCACCTGGGCGCCCACGTTTTCGGCCAGTCCGTGGGCAAAGCCTTCGCCTTCCACGTGGATGACTTTGGCAACGCCTGCGATCTGGGCGGCAGCCGCAGCAGCGGCACCGGCGTTGTGGCCAGCCACCAGCACGTGCACGTCGCCGCCACATTGGGCAGCGGCGGTAATGGTGTTCAGGGTCGAGGGCTTGATGCTGCTGTTGTCGTGTTCAGCAATGACGAGAGAACTCATGGAAATATCCTTTGAATCAATAAGGGGACGGCAATGCGTCGCGGTATGGGGGTGACCTTAGATGACCTTGGCTTCGTTGCGCAGCTTGTCCACCAGCGCGGCAACGTCGGCCACCTTGATGCCGGCGCTGCGGGCGGCGGGCTCCACCACTTTGAGGGTTTTGATGCGGGGGGTGATGTCTACGCCCAAGTCGGCGGGGCTCACGGTGTCGAGCTGCTTTTTCTTGGCCTTCATGATGTTGGGCAAGGTCACGTAGCGGGGCTCGTTCAAGCGCAAATCGGTGGTGATGATGGCGGGCAGGCTCAGGCTCAGGGTCTCGGAGCCGCCGTCCACCTCGCGCGTCACCTGAACCTTGCCGTCGGCCACTTCCACCTTGCTGGCGAAGGTCGCTTGAGGTCGGTCGCTCAGGGCTGCGAGCATCTGACCGGTCTGGTTGCAGTCGTCGTCAATGGCTTGTTTGCCCAAAATCACCAGGCCGGGTTGCTCTTTGTCCATCAGGGCTTTGAGCAGCTTGGCCACGGCCAGGGGCTGGAGTTCTTCGCTGGTTTCCACCAGGATGGCGCGGTCGGCGCCAATGGCCATGGCGGTGCGCAAGGTCTCGGAACATTGGGCCACACCGCAAGACACTGCGATCACCTCAGTGACCACGCCTTTTTCGCGCAGGCGCACGGCCTCTTCGATGGCGATTTCGTCAAAGGGGTTCATGCTCATCTTGACATTCGCAACATCGACGCCGCTGCCGTCCGACTTGACGCGCACCTTGACGTTGTAATCAACCACGCGTTTGACAGGTACCAAAACTTTCATATCGACCACTCCAGAGAATAAAAAAAGGGCACTTCAACGCCGCAGGGACTTTACGTGCACGTCAACTGCGGATTCTATGCGCCCGCCCGCGTGCACTGGCTTACAGACGCTGCAGCACAGAAAAGAACGACCGTGCTTTTTTATTGTAGCGGGGCGCACCCATAGGCACTAAGCCTTCGGCGACCGGCCTTGTAGCGCGGGCGACAGCATCCGCGCAAGGGCTAGCGGGCGTGGCCAGAAAACTGCAGCACGCCGTCTTCCAAGCGGCCAAAGCGCAGGTCCAACAGGTCGCGCAGGTAGTTTTGGTTCAGGCGCCAGGGGGTGGAGCTGCCCTGCACCGGAAACTGGTGGAGCGAGCGCTGGATATAGCCCGAGCTGAAGTCCACCCAGGGCTGCGGCTTCACGTCCGCGCCGGGCATGGCGGGCATGCACACGGCGGCACCGCTGCGCTGCATCTGGCGCAGCACGCGGCAGACAAAGGCGCCGGTCAGGTCGCTTTTGAGCGTCCAGGACGCATTGGTATAGCCCACTACATAAGCCAGGTTGGGCACGCCGGCGAGCATCATGCCCTTGTAGCTCATGGTGTTGCCAATCTCCACCGGCTTGCCGTCCACGCGCAAAGCCATGCCGCCAAAGCCCAGCAAGTCCAGGCCGGTGGCGGTGACCACCACGTCTGCCGCCAGCAAGGCGCCCGAAGCCAGGCGGATACCTTGGGGCTCAAACGCGGCCACGGTGTCGGTGACCACGTCGGCTTTGCCGCTGCGGATGGCGGCAAACAAATCGCCACCGGGCACCAGGCACACGCGTTGGTCCCAGGGCTTGTAGCGCGGGCTGAAATGGGTTTGGGTGTCAAAACCTGCCGGTAAAGCGGCAGCAGCGGCTTCCACGATGCGGGCTTTGGCCAGGTCTGGCCGGCGCCTGGCCAGGGTGTAGAAAAACAAGCCCAGGCCGACGTTTTTCCAGCGCGTGAGCGCATAAGCCATGCGCTCGGGCAAGACGCGGCGCAGCGCGTCGGCCAGCGCATCCGCGCGCGGGCGCGCCACCACATAAGTGGGGGAACGCTGCAGCATGGTCACCTGCGCCGCATCTCGGGCCAAGGCGGGCACCAGCGTCATGGCGGTGGCGCCACTGCCAATGACCACCACGCGCTTGTTGCGCACATCCAGATCGGCCGGCCAATCTTGCGGGTGCACCACGCGCCCGGCAAACCGGTCCTGGCCCGCAAAGTCCGGGGTGTAACCGTGGGCGTAGTTGTAGTAGCCGCTGCACACCAGCAAAAAGCGGCAGCGCATGTGCACGGGCGCCTGGCCTGCGCCCCGCTCCACCGTGAGCAGCCAGCGCGCCTGCGCACCCGACCAGGCGGCAGCCGTCACCCGGTGGCCCAGGCGGATGTGGGGCAACAGGCCGTGCTCAGTGGCGGTGTCCTGGATGTATTGAAGGATGGACGGACCGTCAGCAATGGCCTGCGCTCCCGTCCAGGGCTTGAAAGCGTAGCCCAGGGTGTGCATGTCCGAGTCCGAACGCACGCCGGGGTAGCGAAACAAATCCCAGGTGCCACCCAGGCGCGCGCGCCCTTCCAAAATGGCAAAGGACTGTTCGGGGCAACGCTGGCGCAGGTGCACCGCGCTGCCAATGCCCGAGAGGCCCGCGCCCACGATCAGGGTGTCAAAGTCCTCGGTCTCAACGGCGGGTGTGTTCATGCAACAAAAATCCGCGCCAGGCGGCCCATGGACGCCCAATACAAATCACGCTCCCAGCCCACGCTGGGAAACACCACGCCTTGCGTCAGGCCGCCGCTGCGCACCCGGGCGCGCTCTTGGCCCGTCTCGATGTCGAGCAGCACCACTTCTTCGCCCAGGCGGCGGTAGTCGTTGACCACCAGTTCGCCCGTCTGCGGGTACAGCAGCAAATGGCTGGCCACGCCAAAGTCGCGCTTGTGCCACAGCGGCGCCAGGCTCAGGTCGTCTTGCAGGCGCCAGGCGCGCAATACCTGGTTGGCCGAATCAAAGCCCACCACGATGCGCCGCTGCACATCGACCAGCGGCGGGTTGGTGATGCTGCCCCCGCGCAGGCCACTTACCTCAACGGCGCCGTGGTCTTGCGCGTTGCGCAGCGACACGCGCAGCAGCCGGTTGGGTGTCTGGCGCACGCCCGCGCCCCGCATGTTGATGCGGTAGCGGTGCAAGCCGTTGTCCATGAACCAGGCGTTGTGGCCGTCAATCACCGGGTCCCAGCCGTAACTTTGCTTTGTGGCGCCCACATAGTCCCAGGCCCAGTCGGGGTCACGCTGCAACGTATGCGCCGCCTCATTCCAGTGGTAGCGAAAGATGCTGCGCACGCCCACCACGTAGACCGTGTTGCCCACGGCGCTCAGACGCGCAATCGACGGCTCAGCGCAGGCCACATCAGCACACGCAGGGCGCAGGGTGTCGGCATCCAGCACAGTGAGCACGGCGGGGTGCGCGTCGGAGAGGTTTTTGGTGACGATGTGCCCATTGTCCAAAATGACAAACGCGTTGTAGGCCTGCTTCATGGGCAAGGCGAACGAGGCTTTGAGCCCGCAATCGCGGTCCAAGCGGTGCGCGTAGCGGCCATAGACCACGTAGATATCTCCATTGCGGTGAATCGCCATGCCGCCGGGCCACATGGGGCCGCCCGGCAAGCGCTTGGAGCTTTGGCGGGTTTGCAGCGTGTACGGGTCGATGCGCTCCACGCAGGATGTGGTGGCAAACCCCAGGTGCGCGCGCAAGGCCGAGTGGGTGAGCAAATACACCTCGCCGGGGTCGCCCAGCACCGTCATGGTGGACAGCACGGTGTTGCGGGTCACGCACTGCAGGCGCTCGCCGGGTTGCAAGTTCAGGGCGGGGCCGCTGCGCGCTATTTGCAGGCGCGCCGGTCCACCGTCTTCGCCGGGCCACGGGCTGGCGAAGTAGCCGCTGCTCATGCGCGGCTACGGCGACGCAAACGCCACCAGACCAACAGCGCGGTCAGGGCCAGCAGCACCGCAGCGGCTTGCTTGCCAAACACCGGTAGCCAGTAGCGCCAAAAGCCGTTGATCATGACCTGCTTTTGTGGGCTGTAGCCTGCGGGCATGGGCAGCACCTGGTTGGTTTTTTCATAGGCAGCGTAGTCGGCCTGCATGGCGGCAAATTCTTGCGGCAGCCTGGCACTGATGTCCAGCGTTTCGCCCGGGTCTTGGCCCAGGTCGTACAAATGCCACAGGCCGTCGCCCAGCGGGGGCATATTGCGCACCAGCTTCAAGCGGCCTTTGAACAGCGCCGCGTTGCCTGAGAGTTCGTAACCCAACGGTTGCGCAGGCGTGCGCACCGCGCCCGCGCTTCCCTGCAACAAGGGCAACAGGCTCATGCCGGTCAGGGGCTCGACGGCTGCGCCCTGGTAACTGGCGCCCGGCGCCTTGACCTGCGCCAGGTCCAGGAGCGTGGGCGTGATGTCGGTCACATGGGTGAGCGCGCTCTCAATGTGGTTGGCCTGGCGCACCGGTGGGCCGGAAATCAGCAGGGGCGTTCGGATGCCGCCCTCGCCCGACCAAAATTTGTACGTGTAAAAAGGCGAGGCCGAGGCGCTGGCCCAGCCAGGGCCCGGAATGCCATAGGTGCCTTTGGCGCCCAGCGTTTCGGTGTCTTGCTTGTAGTTGAACACCAGCCAGGGTTGGGCCTCGTGGTAGTCCGAGCCTTCCGGCCCGTTGTCCGACAAAAACACAAACACGGTGTTGTCGTACTGGCCGGTCTTTTTCAGGTGCTCCACCAGGCGCCCCACGTGCGCGTCCATGGCCTCGGCCATGGCGGCGTAGACCTCCATCTGGCGCTCCATGTGCAGGCGGTCTTTCTCATTGAGCGCTTTCCAGTCGCCGGTGGTAGACATGGTCGTCAGTCGGGTGCCGGGCGGCACCAGGCCCAGTTCAACCGCCCGGGCCAGGCGGCGCTCGCGCAGCACGGTCCAGCCCTCGTGGTAGCGGCCCTTGTACTTGTCCACCAGGTCTTTGGGCGCTTGCACCGGCACGTGGTTGGCCTGAAAACCCACATAGGCAAAAAACGGCTGCTGCTTACGCGGGTCGGCGTCGATGTAGCCGATGGTGCGGTCAATGAAATATTGCGACGAGTAAAAGTCGCTGGGCATGGTGGCGGTTTTGCCATCTTCGTACCAATACACCTGCGGCAGGTGCGGCAAATACTGCTTGGCCGGTTCCCAGTTATCGGAGCCGGTGTCGCCCTGCACGATGGACTTGTCAAAACCGCGCCGGTTGGGCAGGTTAAAAGGCTCGGAGCCCACGTTCCACTTGCCCGCAATATAGGTGCGGTAGCCGCTGTCTTGCAGCAACTGCGCCACGGTCACGACATTGGTGGCCAGGGAGCCTTGGTAACCGGGCTTACCCAGGTGTTCCGTGGGCATGGCTTCACGCAAATTGCCCACGCCGTTGCGGTGGTTATCCACCCCGGTCAGCAGCATGGAGCGCGTGGGCGAACACGAGGCTGCCACGTGAAAGTTGGAAAAGCGCATGCCGCGCTTGGCCAAGGCGTCGAGGTGGGGCGTTGCGATTTCGCCGCCAAAAGCGCCCAGGTCCGAAAAACCCCAGTCGTCAGCCACCAACACCACAATATTGGGCCGCGCGGGCGGTATGGTTGGCGCCGTTGGCGCCGCAGCCAGACCCCCATTCGGGGCCAGTAACGCTGCGGCAACACCCACAGCACACGCCAGAGCCAAGGGGGAAATTTTCATGGCGAATCCTTCACATATGCCGTGCATGGCGAGGCAAGAGGCGCCTGACCATACACTACTGTATTCTTGCGAGCAATGTAGCACGCGCAAGCGCGAACCCTGAGCGCGCCTATCGTTTGCGCGACAATCTGCCACCCTTCTTCACACACACCTATGGTACCTAGCCCTGTTCCGCAAGCAACGCCGACGGCCCCGCCGACAGCGCCGGCCGCCGCAGGCCGTCTGAACCGCGAGGACTGGCTTGACGCCGCCTTTGCTGCGGCGGTGGAGCATGGCTTTGACGGCGTACGCGTGCTGGTGCTCGCTGACACCTTGGGCGTGACCCGTGGCAGCTTTTACTGGCACTTCAAAGACCATGCCGAATTGATTGCCGCGCTGCTGGAGCGCTGGCGCGCCACAGAAGCGGCCAGCAACCAGCGCCTGCAGCAACCCGCCAACGCAGACCCGGTGAAAGACCTGGAACAGTTATTGGACGCCGCGCTGGCCCACGGCGGCGCGGACCTGAGCAATATGCGCTTTGAACTCGCACTGCGCGGCTTGGGTCGGCGCGATCCGGCCGTGGCTGCCATGCTGCTCGAAGTGGACCAGGCACGCATGGCGCTGTTTGCGGGCAAGTTTGCGCGCATCACTGCGGATGCCAAAACCGCCGTTGACCTGGCGGCCCTGTTTTACCTGGCGGTGGTGGGCAGCTTTCAGGCCCTGAGCCGGCCCCAGGCCGCGCATCCGACCAAGCAGTACCTGACCGAGATCATCGGCCGCTACCTGATCGCGCCACAGTCCAAGCCAGCCGACCCGGCGCCTTAAAGCCCCGCCCTTTCAGGCCCAGGCGCCAGCAACACCGTGCGAAAGCCCAGGTGGCTGACCGCCAGATCGTCGTCCTGCGCCTGGCGGGCGCCTGCACGGTAGCGCATGCAGTAGTTGGGCGCACACAAAAACGAGCCCCCTTTGATCACATGCTGGCCGATACCGGCGCCGCCTGAGGGGCGCACGCTGGCAGGACCGGGATCCGCGCCATCGTCCGCTGCCAGCACCGCGTGGCTGGGGGTATAGGCGTCGCGGGTGAGTTCCCACGCGTTGCCAATCAGGTCAAACAGGCCCAGCGCATTGGGCGCAAAACAGCCTACCGGCGCCAGGCCCACAAAGCCGTCGTCCGCCGAATTGGCCACGGGAAACAGGCCTTGCCAGGTATTGGCCTGGGTGGGCTGCTCGTGCGTGCGAGGGGCGTGGGCTTGTGCTGCGCGCGCGGCCCATTCCCACTGCGCCTCGGACGGAATGGCAGCACCCAGCCAGCGTGCATAGGCCTGGGCATCTTCAATCGTGACGTTGACTACCGCGAACGCGCCACGGCCTTCAATGCTGGTGGCGGGACCGCCCGGGTGGCGCCAATCGGCCCCGGCCACGTAGCGCCACCACTGGGTGGCGCTGCCCTGGCCCGACAGGCTGGTCGGACTGATGAAAACCACCGCGCCGGGCAAGCGCATCTCAGGCGGCAACGCGGGGTGGCTTGTGGCATCTACCGCGCGCTCAGCCACGGTGCGGTAGCCCGTGGCCTGCACGAAGGCGGCGAACTGGTCGTTGGTCACCTCTGTACGGTCCATCCAAAAGCCCGCCACGGGCAGCGGCCGGATCGGTGTTTCTTCCGGGTAGACGGTGTCGCCCAGGGACAAGGTGCCGCCCGGCACCCAGACCCGGCCCGGGTGCGGCGCGTCGGCGGGCTGCTGCGGCAGTGCGCAGACCAGGCGCTCGTGGTGGCGCAGCTGCTCGCTGCGCTGCGCCGACCACAGCAACCACGCCGCCAAAGCCAGCAGCGCCGCGCCCGCCAGCGCCAGCCAGCGGCGCGGCCGGGATTCGAAAAAAGCAGAGGCCATGGGCGGGATTTTCACCGTGTTTGGTGGCGAGGGGCCGCGCCAACTGCGGCGCCCTAGTTGCTCCAGTAGGTGTATTCGTCGCCGGGGGCGTCGGGCTGGTTGAGCGTTTTGTCGATGTTGATCGGCATCTTGATAAAAGAGGCCCAACGCGAGGCCGGCATCGGGGCGTGGTGCGCTGTCAGCATGGCTTTGAGTTCTGCCAGCTTTTGCGGCTGCGTCGCTGCCAGATTGGTTTTTTCGGTCGGGTCGGTGGCCAGGTTGAACAGCCAGTCTTTGGCCGGCAGGTCCGCCGATATCAGCTTCCACTGCTGGTCGCGCACCGCGCGGTACGGGCCGTCGCGCCAAAACAGGGGCCGAGGCGCCTGCACTGCGGGCTGG
Source organism: Burkholderiales bacterium (assembly GCA_947448105.1). Taxonomy (GTDB): domain Bacteria; phylum Pseudomonadota; class Gammaproteobacteria; order Burkholderiales; family Burkholderiaceae_C; genus Allorhodoferax. The sequence continues at coordinate 7,535 of CANFNE010000009.1, read as the reverse complement.
GCGCCCAAAAAGGGCAGCAAATTCACGCCGTCGATAGGCCGGTCTGTGGGCATTTTTCCACCCGCTGCGGCCACTACGGTGGGCATGATGTCGATGTTGGTCATCGGCTGCTGGTACTGGGTTCCAGGCGCGATGTGGCCGGGCCATTTGGCCACATAAGGCACGCGCAGGCCGCCTTCAAAAAAGGTCAGTTTCCAGCCCCGGTAAGGGCTGTTGACGCCGGCAATGCCGGTGTAGCCGGGCGCACCGTTGTCGCTGGCAAATACCACCAAAGTGTTTTGGTCTAGCCCCTCGTCTTTGAGGGTTTGCAACACGCGTCCCACGCTGCGGTCCACCGAGCGCACCATGGCTGCGTAGACCCGACGCCGGTGGTCAGGGATGTTGGAGAGCGCGTCGTAGTCTTCCTTGCTGGCTTGCAAGGGCGTGTGAACGCCCCAGTGCGCCAGGTACAGGAAAAAGGGCTGGTTTTTGTTGCGGCGGATGGCGGTAACGGCCTCGTCGGTAAAGTAGTCCGTGAGGTACTTGTTGGGCTCAAACCATTTCCCGGCGTTGTAGCTCACGCCAAAGCGCATATTGGGCCAAAGGAACTTGTCGATCGGGTCAAAGTCTTGCTTGGAATTGACGGCGCGCGGGTCGTTTTCCGGAAGGTACAAGCCACTTTCCATGAACACGCTTTCGTCAAAACCCTGGTTCCCCGGACGCATCTCGGGCGTACTTCCCAGATGCCATTTACCAATGTGCATGGTGTGGTAACCGCGCGCTTTAAGCGCTTCGGCCATGGTCACTTCGGACGGCGGCATGCCCAGGTCGTTGAAGTCTTTGGCGTCTTTGGCGGCCTCCTTGTCGATCAACACCTTGCGCAGCCGCGTTGGGTCGGCGTACAGCTCGCCTGCTACCCGTGCCATGGCGCCGGGCGTAGGCGTGTATTCCACGCCAAAGCGCCACGGATAGCGCCCCGTCATCAGTGCGGCGCGCGACACGGTGCACACGGCGCTGCCCGCGTAGCCCTGGTCAAAGCGCACGCCCTCGCGGGCAATCGCGTCGATATGGGGGGTCGGCACGCCCTCTGCAGTGTGACCACCACCCTGCGTAGACACGTCGTTGATGCCCAGGTCGTCGGCCAGGATCACGATGATGTTGGGCGGGCGCTGCGCCAGCGGCGTGTCGGCCGTCTGCGGGCCCTGCACCCACGGCGTCTCTTGGTACGCAGAGCGCGGGTGGCGGATATCGGTATACCAGCCCAGCGAATACTGCAGCACATGGATGCGGTTGGCATAGACCAAAGCGCCCAGGCCGATCAGCAATACCGCTGCCAAGCCAAATTTGTTGCGAATTTTCATGGTCATTCTCCTGGCCCTTGAACGGGTTTTTATGAACCGAAGCCGCAAGCCGCTAGAGCGCGGCCTCCACCAGGTCGGCGATGCCTGCGGCCTGCAACATCTGTCCGGCGCGGACCTGGTCTGCGGCGTCCATGGCAGCGTATTGCGCGCGCAACCAGCGCAGGCACTTGGCCTGGTAGGACACCACGCCTTGCTGCCAAAGCCCCGCAGGCAAAGCAACTCGCAGCTGCTTTTCGCCCAGCGCCAAGGCGCGCGCATTGGCCAGCAGCACGGGCACATAGCCCTGGGCCAGCTCCTGCAGCAAAGCCAGCAGTGTGGGCGCCAGTCCTTCAACCGAAGCCCAGTCGCTGCTGTGGGGCTCCAGGCCCGAGAGGTCTTCCACCAGACCGACCCAGGCAAACACCCGGCGCGAACGTTGCAGTGTCAGCGCCATAGACGTCGGGTCAAAGTGCGCCAACTGCGACAACTGGCCGTACAGCGCAAAGTCGCTGGCGCCGGGGCGCTGCCCCATCAAAAACGGCTGCACCCGCAAATGGGCATCAAGCAGATCGACCAAGCGCACATAGCTGGCCTCAATCATTTCGGCCGTCTGGGCGTTGGAGCCCACCACCGCCAGGCGGCCTATCTGGCGCTGCGAGAAGTGCGCTTTGGCGGCGCTCAGCACGGCATCGTCCGCGCACACGCCCACATACTGTGTGGGCAAGATGTCACCGGCTTTGTCCATGTCAGGGGCAAATTTCCAGCGGTAGTGGAACATGGCCTTGGTGACCCACTCGTCAGCAAAATCTTCCAAGAGGGCGTCCACAAACTGCAGTACCGGCTCGGGCGGCAGCGCGCTGCGCCCGGCCACTTCTCGCTCCAGGCGGCGGATCAGCGGCGTGGAATCGGTCACCGCTTCCAGCGCGCCCTGTGCATTGGGCAAGTAAAAAGTAGGCAAGAGCTCCACCGCCGGTTTGGGCAGGCCCGCCTTGTCCGCCGCGTCCCCCACCAGATAGCGGTAGGGAATGTGGCGGTAGCGCATGAGCGCCATCATCTTGCGGGTGTAGGGCGAGCCGGGCGCGCCCTTGAAGGCGACGGGCAATTCCATCATGCCAGGGTCCAGGCGAAGGAAGTTAGCAGCGCCAGCACGCCGCCCACCGAAAGGCGCACCGCAATCAGGCTGACCAGCGGCTTGACCGGAAACACCACGGTGTGTTCAATGGCCGCCCATTTGTGGACATCAATTCCAGCATCGCCAATGGCCAGCACGAAATTGAAAAAATCACGCTGACTGCGGTAACGCACCATGGCCACGTAATGCCAGTCGGGCACGCCTTCGCAGTCAATAAAGCGTCCGCTGCGCTTGGCGACAAAGACCGGCAGGCAGGCGCGGCGCAGCAGGTGGGGAATGATGGCTTTGCCATAGCGCTTGTCCGCTTCGCGCGGATCGTCGCTGTAGTCGTAGCCCGGCGGGTAGAGGGCCTTGGGGCGGTAGCGCACGCAGTTGTGCATCACAAATTCTTTGCCGTCGTCGCTGGCCATGAGCTGGCGCGCCTCGTCAATCAAGGATTCACCTGGCCTGCCCTGCAGGCGCTGGCGCAGCGCTTCGGTCAACTGCGCCTTCTCGTCGGCACTCAACGGCGCGCCCTTGCCGCCGTACCACCAGACAAAGAGCGCAAACAGCGCGGCTGCCACCCCAATCAATGCTGCGTGGTAACCCATGGGGAGTCGCTCGGGGTCAGGCTGCTGCGGGGCTGGACACGGGCGTGAAATACCGTGTGTTATCGCGCAGCCAGGCCTGCGAGCGGCTGGCATCGTGCTGCTCGGGATGGAAGTCTTCGCGCAAGTAGTCGCGCCACTGCGCTACGTTGCCACGCACCATGCCGTCCTTGGAAAACAGCAGCGTGGCGCAACTGCGCCAGGTGCTGGGTTTGAACAAGGCGCCGTCGTGCCACAGGTTGCGCACGGTCTGGCGCGTCAGGTCCCACATAAAGATGACACTCACGTAGCGAAACACGCGCAGGCGCCAGCGATGACCGCCACCCATGGCCTGGTAGATGTCAAAGGCGGTGCTGCGGTGCTCAGACTCTTCGGCGCTGTGCCAGAGCCACAGGGTTTGCAGACGCTCCTCGGCGCCTTCGAGCGCTTCGGGGTGACGCAGCATCCAGTCGGCAAACAAGGCGGTGAAGTGCTCGGTGGCGGCGGTGCCTGCCACATGCATGCGCGGGTCCAGGTGCGCCTGCTTTTTGATGCGTGCCGTGGCGCGCTCAGCAATCGTGTTTGCGAAGCCCATGCGCTCCAGGTGGCCGTTGAACAGCGCATGGATGCGCCGGTGCGTGGCCTCCTGGCCGACAAAACCCTGCACCTCGGCGGCAAATTGCGCGCGTTTGCCTTCGGGCAGGGTTTTGAAGCCAGTGCGCACCGAGTCCATAAAAAACTGCTCGCCCACCGGAAAACTCATGGACAGGGCGCTGAAAAAAGCCGAGCGAAACGCATCGCCCCCGTTCCAGCGCGCCGCAAAGGGCGTATTCAAGTCCACCAACAGTTTTCGCACTACCAAATCAGTCATAACAACTCCGTCTTGTGTTTCACCTGGTTCGCGACAGCCCGCCGCAGACCTGGGTTCCAGCCTTCTGCCCAGCGCATGTCAATACACAAGTGTACTGTGCTTAGCGGCCGCGTGCCAGCATGCCATGTGCAAGGCGCTGCGCTCAGACCACAAAGGGGGGGGTGGTGCTGACCAGCACCGGTGTGGGGCGCACCGGTGCTGGAATCACGACGGCGTGGGCCCGTAGCGCTTGCAACACCGCGACATTCACATCCGAACGCAGATTGCCCTGGCCGTTTTGCAGGTCCTTGATCCAGTACACCAGCGTGAACTCCAGTCCGTCCGCGGCAAACTGCGACAGCTGCACCGAAGGCGCCGGGTCTTTCAACACGCGGGGCTGCGCCAATGCCGCATCACGAAGCAAGTCCATCACCTGGGGGACATCGCTGTCAAAGCCCACCTGCACCTGCGTGCTTTGCGCCACCACCGCGTCCTCCAAGGACAGGTTCTCTACCCGGGTGCTGATCAGCACTTCGTTGGGCACAATCGATTCACGCCCGGTTTGCCCGCGCACCACGGTGTAGCGGGCGTTGATCTCAGTGATTACGCCCTCAAAATTTTCCACTTTCACAAAGTCGCCAATGCGCAGGTTGCGCTCGGTCAGGATGACAAAGCCGCTCACGTAATTGGCCGCCAACTTTTGCAAGCCCAAACCAATGCCTACGCCCAGCGCGCCGCCGAGCACCGACAGGGCCGTCAGGTCAATGCCCACGGCGGACAAGGCCACGATCAAACCGACAAACATCAGCAAAGCACGGGTGGCGTTGCTCAGGGCTTTGCGCAAGGAAAGTTCGCCGCCGGTGGCCGAGCGCAGCAAGCGCGCCTCAATGCCGGCCGACATCCACAGCGTGATGATCATCACCACACTGGCGGTAAGCAGCCCTTCAATGATGTTGCGCACCGAAAGGTGCGCGTTGCCCACCTTCCAACTGATCTGGTCAAGCGCATTGAGCAGGGCCGGCAGCAGACCGCTGACCCACAGCACCATGGCCAGCCATGCCAGCCAGGAAATGGTGTGCTCCAGAGCCCGCACCCAGCCCGCCTGCGAAAAAGCAATCTGCAGCACCTTGACGCCGGTGCGTATCGCCACCAGCGCCAAGAGCACCGGCACTGCCAAATTCAGCACCGCGATGTTGATGTAGCGGTCCAGCAAGGCGCGCGCGCCAAATCCCAGGCACAACAACAACAAGGGGAAGAGCACGCCGTCCAGGTCTTTGCGACCGAACAAGATAGAACGCTCGGCGCGCCCCAGAACCTGGCGCAGTGCACGCACCAAGACCCAGGCCAGCAGCACACACAAGGCCAGCGAGGCCAGCTCCAGCAGCACCGTGGGCTGGGCAAAGGCCGCGAGCCAGCCTTCGAAGTCGTCAATCGGTTGCGGCACCGGAGTGCGTGCGTTGCTCATGGCGCGCCGCCTTGTGCTGCGTGGGCCTTAGACATCGGCCAGTACCCGCAGATGGGCCTCCACGCTGCGCGCCAGCGCGTCGAGCTGGTAGCCGCCTTCCAGGCAAGAGACGATGCGCCCCTTGGCGTGGCGCTGCGCCACGGCCTTGAGTTGGCGGGTCATCCAGGCGTAGTCCGCCTCCACCAGGCCCATTTGGCCAAGCTCGTCGTCGCGGTGGGCATCAAAGCCGGCGCTGATGAAAATCATCTGCGGCGCAAAGGCCTCCAGGCGCGGCAACCAATGGTCTTGCAGCACCGCGCGCACCGCGTCACCCTTGGAATAGGCCGGCAGCGGCACGTTCACCAGGTTGTCTGCGTCCGACTGCGCGCCGCCATACGGGTAGAACGGGTGCTGAAAAAAACTGGCCATCAAGATGCGCGCGTCGCCGCTGACGATGTTTTCGGTGCCGTTGCCATGGTGCACGTCAAAGTCGATGATGGCCACCCGCTCCAGGCCGTGGCGCTCCAAGGCATAGCGTGCGGCAATGGCCACATTGTTCAAAAAGCAAAAGCCCATGGCCTGGTCGCGGCAGGCATGGTGGCCCGGCGGGCGCACGGCACAAAACGCGTTTTCCAACTCCCCGGCGATCACCGCGTCGGTGGCGGCCAGGGCTGCGCCTGCGGCATACAGCGCAGCATCCCAGGTATGGATATTGAGGTTGGTATCGGGGTCAATTTGCGCATGCGTGGGTCCACCCGCGTCAATCTCTTCGCGCAGGCCGTCGGTCAGGCCGCGCAGCGCCGCAATATGCATGCGCCCGTGGGCGAGCTCCAGGTCGGCAATGGGCGCGGCGGGCGCCTCATGCTGCTCTAAGGCGTCCAGCACGCCGGTGGCCAAAAGCCAGTCGTTGATGGCGTCGAGCCGCTCCGGGCATTCGGGGTGGCCTGCGCCCATTTCATGTTTTCGACAAGCGGGGTGGGAGAAAAAACCGGTTTTGTGCATGAACGGGAGCGCTTGCGCGCAAGGAGTGCTGGTTTTCAGGTATGGTCGGCGGCGGCTCTGACCCGGCTGCCAGCGGCAGGCTGATGATGCGATTTAGCTTACCACGCCACTAGAGCGCGGTAAGTGCCCCACCGCCCCCGTGCTCCTGCCCTTTGGCCCTTGTTGCAACACACCCCAACCTCGCTGCGCCTTGATTCCCCCATTTATCCGCCTCGCCGTGCTCGCGTTGATCTTGCTGCTACCCGCCAGCCAAGCCGCCAGCGCCAAGCGTCCCCGCCCCGAGCCCGCCACCTACCGCAGCAACCCGGCTGCCATGGCGGCTGCGACGGCCATGGCCGAGCGCTTGCAAATGCGTCCGACCTGGGTGCGCAGCGTGATCGGAAATGCGCGGCGCCTGCCAGCGGTGGTCAAGGCGGTGACCCCAGGGCAGGCGTCGGCGGCCCGCGACTGGACCCTGTACCGCAGCCGGGTGATTGAACCCGCACACATCGCCGCAGGCGTGCGTTTTTGGCAGCACAACGCCGACACCTTGGCGCGCGCCGAGCGTGACACCGGCGTGGCGGCCAGCGTGATCGTCGGCATCCTGGGAGTAGAAACGATTTACGGCCAGCGCATGGGCGGCTACCGCACGCTCGACGCGCTGAGCACCCTGGCCTTTGACTTTCCCGCCGCCCACCCCAAGGCCGCACAGCGCGGCGCCTATTTTTTGCAGGAACTTGAAGAGTTTTTGCGCTTGTGCAAGTCTCAAAACCTCGACCCGCTCACCGTGCGCGGCAGCTACGCAGGTGCCTTGGGCATGGCGCAGTTCATGCCCTCGAGCTGGCGCCAATATGCAGTGGACTTTGACGGCGACGGCCGCATCGACCTGTTTGACAGCCGCGCCGACGCGATTGGTTCGGTAGCCAACTACCTGGCTGCTTTTCATTGGAAGGCCGGCATGCCAACGCACTACGCAGTGCAGTTCGACCCCCAGAAACTGGATTTGCCCGCCCTGCTGCAAAACGACATCGTGCCCAGCCTGAGTCCGGCGGCGCTGCTAGAAAAAGGCGTGCTGCTAGGTGAAGGTGGCGCACGCCACCCAGGCCTTCTGGCGTTGATTGAGCTGCCCAATGGAACTGCGCCCACCCACTACGTGGCAGGCACCGACAATTTTTATACCGTGACCCGCTACAACTGGAGCAGCTTTTACGCCATGGCGGTGATTGAGTTGGGGCAGGAAATC
>CANFNE010000008.1 GCA_947448105.1 Burkholderiales bacterium | reverse complement strand
GAACTTGGTTTTGGACTCACTAACTCCAAGTGGAAGCTGTTGCCCGACAATTATTTTTAACGAAAAATGGCGTGACACTGATAATCCTCAGGATTTCTATTGTCTGTAGTAGCAGGATGGCATTGCAGCCATGGTCAGAAGCTGCTGTGTATTGAGCGGCGCCTAAAGTCGATGAATATCATACCTTTTCGTCGTTACTAGTGGCGAATATCTGAGAAATACTTAATTGTCTTTTCCAGCCCTTGGCGCAGCGCAATGGTTGGTTCCCATTGCAGCATTTTTTTTGCCAACGTCAAATCCGGGCGTCGTTGGCGCGGGTCGTCTGCGGGAATAGGCAAGTGGATAATTTTTGACTTACTACCCGTAAGAGCCAATACTTCGGCTGCCAGTTCTGCCATCGTAAACTCTTGCGGGTTGCCAATGTTGACCGGACCGGGAAACTCGTCGGGCGTATCCATCATGCGCACCATCGCATCTAGCAAGTCATCGACGTAACAAAAGCTGCGCGTTTGCTGGCCGTCGCCATAGAGGGTGATGTCGTCACCCCGTAGCGCTTGCATGATGAAATTGCTGACCACGCGTCCATCATTGGGGTGCATGCGCGGGCCGTAGGTATTAAATATACGAACCACCTTGATACGCAGCTGGTGCTGGCGGTGGTAGTCGAAAAACAGGGTTTCGGCGCAGCGCTTTCCCTCGTCGTAGCAACTGCGAATACCGATCGGGTTCACGTGGCCCCAATAGCTTTCACTTTGCGGGTGCATTTCAGGGTCGCCATAAACCTCCGACGTGGACGCCTGCAATATCTTTGCCTTGCATCGCTTGGCCAACCCCAGCATATTGATGGCACCATGCACACTGGTCTTTGTAGTTTGAACCGGGTCATATTGGTAATGAACCGGGCTGGCCGGGCAGGCCAGGTTGTAAATCTCGTCAACTTCCACATACAAAGGGAAGGTGACGTCGTGCCGCATTAGCTCAAAATTAGGCAGGCCCATCAGGTGCGCTACATTGGACTTGCTACCGGTAAAAAAATTGTCTACGCACAGCACGTCGTCGCCACGCGCTACCAAGCGGTCACAGAGGTGGCTGCCCAAAAAGCCGGCGCCGCCAGTTACTAGTATTTTTTTCGCGGTCATAGATTTACATTTCTAAGAAAATGGGGTGTTGCCTAAGATAATCTGAGGCATCGGTGTATGCATTACCTGCTTCGCTGAATCGAATGTTTGACAAGTGCACTTGGCCTGAAGGCAGGCCGGGTAGGCAAGGGCGGTTTACGATCAGGTGCCTTATTCGAGGATTGTAGGCAAATTCGCTCTTGCCGCAGGCACACTGTTTTTTGATGTGTGCAGATGTGATTCACGTATTTTTATTTATTGCCATAAGGATTATAAATTGTCCGTCCCTGAAAAATACACCCAAGACCTGCTCCTGGCCTGGCAAGGCAAGCTTGAATTCACCGCCTTGATCGACGGCGCGTCGCGCCTGGAGGCGCTGGCGCTGCGTCCGTTGGCGGCGGTGTTGTACCAGACCTGGCTGGCGCGCAATCCGGCCTCGCCCTACGAGCACATTGTTCAGTTCAACCTGGGCGCAACCCTGAGCAATGAGAATGATCTTGCCGGGGCCGAGGCGGCATACCGCCGCGCCATACGCCTGGCGCCGGCGTTTATCCAGCCTCGGCTCAACCTCGGTACGTCGCTGGAGCGCCTGGGCAAACTCGACGAGGCCGTTGAGGAGTGGCGCTGGGTGGTGGAGCATGCCAATGCGGCCGCGCCCGACAACAAACCGCTGCTGGTGATGGCGTTCAACCAGCTCGGACGCGTGCTCGAGACGAAAAAGCAGTTCGACGAAGCTTCGGCCATGCTGACCCAAAGCCTGGCTTTGGAGTCTGAGCAGGTGGATGTGCTGCACCACTGGATCTCCTTGCGGCAAAAGCAATGCGCGTGGCCCACCTACATCCCCGTGCCCGGTGTGAAGCCGCAATTCATGAAAGACGCGACATCTGCGCTTTCGCTCTTGAGTATTTCGGACGATCCGGCAGCGCAGTTGGAAGCAGCGCAGCGCTATGTCAAAAAGAAAGTTCTGCTGGACGCCCCCAAACTGGCCAAGGCCGCAGGTTATGGCCACAAGAAAATTCGCATCGGCTATTGCTCGGGTGACTTTTGTCTGCACCCGGTGTCCTTGCTCACGGTGGAGTTGTTTGAGCTGCACGACCGCGAACGCTTTGAGGTCTACGGTTACTGCTGGAGCCCCTTGGACGGCTCGGCGATGCGCCAGCGTGTGATCGACGCAATGGACCACTTCACGCGCATCGACCAGATGTCGGACGAAGCGGCTGCCCAACAAATACGGCGCGATGAAATTGATATTTTGGTGGACTTGCAAGGACAAACGGCGGGGGCGCGCGCCAATATCCTGTCTTACCGGCCGGCACCCGTCCAAATTACCTATCTTGGCCTGCCGGCCACGACCGGCCTGCCGTCGATTGATTATGTCATTGCCGACCGTTTCCTGATTCCTGAAAACGAGGCGGTGCATTATTCCGAGCGACCGTTGTACATGCCCGACGTCTACCAGGTCAGTGACCGCAAGCGCCCGGTAGGAAACAAGCCCAGCCGGCAGGAGTGCCACCTGCCAGAGCAGGGTTTTGTATTTTGCTCGTTCAATAACAACTATAAATTTACGCCCGAGGTATTTGATGCCTGGATGCGCATTCTTACGCGCGTACCGGGCAGCGTGCTTTGGCTCTTGGGGGACAACCCCTGGTCACAGGCCAATATGTGCAAAGAGGCGGTTGCACGTGGCGTAGACCCGCAGCGCCTGCTGTTTGCCCCGCGTGTATCGCCCGAGAATTACCTGGCGCGTTACCAGACGGCGGATTTGTTTCTGGACAGTTTCCCCTTCAACGCCGGCACCACCGCCAATGACGCGTTGTGGATGGGCTTGCCCTTGCTGACATTAACAGGCCGTTCCTTTGCATCGCGCATGGCGGGTGCTTTGCTGACCGCCGCCGGTCTGGAATCGCTGATTACTTTTAATTTAAAAGATTACGAAGAGAAGGCCGTTGCCTTGGCAAACCAGCCCCAGGAAATGGCGCAGCTGCGCGCGCAACTGCAAGCAGTGCATTCGGGCGGTGTCTTGTTTGACACGCCGCGCTTTGTCCGCAATTTGGAGGATAGGCTTTTGCCTTTGGTACAAAGCGCAAGTCATTCCATTGGTGCGCTCTGATAATATCTCGCTGAGCATCGGAAAATCAACCCACCCGTTTTACGGAAAGTTACTGAAAGAATAAATGAAAAAGTTTAATTTCATCATTACCTGTGGCGGCCCCTACTCAATGGAATACGCCAATAAATCGGTCAATATGATGCGCCGCCATGCGGGCATGGATTTTGACGCCTATTGCATCACAGAGCGACCCGCAGAATTGGATGCTGGAATCCATCCTCTGCAACCCCAGCTGAATGTGAAGAGTTGGTGGAACAAGGTGCTGACGTTTGATCGCTCGATGCCCGAAGGTTGGAACGTGGTAATGGACGTGGACTTGATCATCATCGATTCCATCCAAGAAGAGCTGGAATATGCGTTTTCTAATACCAAGCAAATGGCCGCCTATACCGATGCCATCCAGTGGCGAAATTGCAAGTTTTCCTCCTCCTTTATGATTTTTAAGAGTGGATCCTTGCAATATATTTATGATCGGTTTGCGACTGAGTTGCCTACCAACGAAACCTATACCGGAGCCGGTGACCAAGGCTGGATTTATCCACAATTGAATGACGTCTTGTGGATCGATGAGATTTTTCCGAAATTCAAAAGATCACTGAAGTTCAATCTTGCCCAGGTCAAAAATAATTCTATGATCATTCCGACTCAAATTGAAAAAGGGGTGAAGATCGTTGATTTCCATGGCCGTCCAAAACCGCATGAAGTTTCGCATTTGCCCTTCGTAAAGGATAACTGGAAATGAAATACATTCATTTTTTCGATTTCGACCTAAAAATAGACCAGATTGAATTCAGCAGTTGGGTTGCCATCCGTTTGGCTGAAAAATACAACCCTGATAAAAAGATTGTACTTTGGCTGACCAAGGAAATTACAGCTAATTATTATTTGATCGATGTGATGAATTTCATTGAAGTCAAAGCGTGGTCCGACGAGTTTCCCGGTCAGGATTCGAAAAATGATTTCTCGAAATTTTTATGCAAATTAAGTGCAATTGAAAAATACAGAGGATATTCATTAAATCTGAATGATATTCACCACGCTTTGCCGGAATTGAATTCTTCGGGTTTGCGCTTCATTCCTTCAAATCCTTACGAATACCCCGTCAAGATCAGACACGATTTCATCCATTGTTCCTCGGATTCCTTCGATCTGAGTTCTTTGGTTCACTCCTTGCAGTTGAACGCCGCAGGCGGGGAGCGTTCCGGCCCGTTGGTGCAGACCCAGCTCATTGAAGAAACTGCAGGGCTTGAGGAATTACAAGTTGAAAATTTTGATGCGTATGTTGATGCAGAGGAGGGGATCCGGCATCTGTTTATTGTAAAAAACGCGGAAATCCCTTACAGCTCTATTTCTTTGTCGAACGAAATATTTCAAGCTGTCCTGGGTAAAATGAATGAAAGAAATATATATTTCTTAAATAATGCTTATTCGTCCATGGTGGTCCGGGATTTAAGCGAACAACTCCAAGCCTTGAATTCCCGCAGAGATGAATATTTGAACATCGAAAATTCAGAGGGCCTAAGGGTCAATCTGGGTTCCGGTTCAAAATTCAATACCAATATGGTCAATACAGATTTGTACCAAGAGTCCGGCGCGGATCTGGTATTTGATCTGAGCAAGCCGGATTGGCCGTTGAAAGAAAATTCCGTCGCCTTCGCGCTCTGTCATTCGGTTCTGGAGCATTTGAGCGGGGATATCAGTATATTTTTCAAAGAGTTGTACCGCGTGATGTCTCCCGGTGGCACCATCGAATTTGTACTACCGCACCCGCGGCACGACTGGTTTTTTCAAGATCCTACGCATGTCCGTCCTATGCTCCCCATCTCGTTTGAGCATTTTGACCGCGAAAAGTCCATTCAATGGTATTTATCAAGCACCAGTCATACACCGCTGGCACTGTATTGGAATATAGATTTCAAAATCGTATCGGTGGATCAACGTTTGGCAGACCCTGCTCTGGCAAAGAAATTGAACCAGATGAACGTATCGGATCCTGCGCTGGCGGCGCAGTTTTTCAATAACATCATCGGGGATTATAAAATTGTGCTGCAAGCGAGGAAATGAGGAGTCTGCTATTCGGAGGCACCTCAGTCATTCAGGAGTCAAGCGCTCGCGACGTTTGTTCCTCTGGCGCAACTACTGCGGTCTGCTGCGACACGTACTCAGGGATGTGTTAACCAGAGGCAAAATCATAGAACCGGTCGCGATGATGCTTTGGTAAAGGATGCTTGCAGCACCGTAGTTTTCTGTGACGGTATTTGCGTCGGCGCTCATCGCAACCGCTTGCCGGATCTCGTCCTGGTTTGGCAGCGCCATCGCCGGAAGATCTGCCATGATTTTGATGAGTTTTTTTTCTAGGCTGCTGAGCTGCTGGCTGTTTTGGCCTAACTTTTTGGTTTGATTGACCATGGACTGGCATTTTTTTGCAATGCGTATAGCTTCCTCCAGATTGACTTTCATCAACTCCAGTTTTTTGGTAATCAAGCGATAGCGTTCGGCTTGTTTGACCTGCGCGGTCGACCTGGCAATAATCTCAGAGATGTGTTTTTCTTCGTTTGGAATGTAGCGGTCGATTGCCTCACTCAGAGGAATATGCAAGAACCCTTCGATAAATGCACCGCCTTCGGTGCAGTTGAGCAATGGGATTGGGGTTGGTGCTTGCTTTTCCTGCTGCGCAATGTGGACGAACTCGCCATGAAAAATATAGTAGTTGGCCCGTGTGTTGACGGTGCCACCATAGTAGCCGGGCAGTGTGAGTACCGGTTCTATCGTGTCCTGGCTGCTGGTGCCAGTCGCATCGAATATTTTTTCCTGCTCTTTGGAGACATTGCTAAAGGTAAGCGTTTGCCCTTCGTTGTCGATCAGCGCTACCGTTTGGCTGTTGGCGGATTGCGTGGAGTACTGCCTTCCGCCAGAAAGCGCAAGGTCTTGGCCAACCAAAATGAGTGGGCCGCATCCCAGATATTTGGCGATATGCGTACTGGCAACCGACACGGAGCCCGCTGAGGATAAAGGTATCGTTTCTTCGAAGAGATTGGAGATCCAGCGATCGGCAAGCGCGTTCGAATTTATAACGATATTCCTTTTGAATTTGCGCTTAAAAAATTCCGGATGGCATGACACTCCGACGAGCAAGGCATCGACCTCATGGGTGTCAACGTCATCTAGGAAATATGCGATATCGCCCGGATCAATCACAACGATGAAGTCTGGCACCACGCCTGCTTTGCTCAGTGCTTTGGCGCATTGTGCTGCCGCCATCACCACTGCACGCCCCTTTAATTGTTGGAGCAAATGGATATTTTTGTCCAAGGATGGGCCGGGTGCAACAATGACAAACGGGAGTCCTTGCAGCGAGTTGCCGAGTGCGCTTAGGTGACTGCTGGCGGCGATTTCAGGCAAATTGCTGAGGCCTTGTGTCAGCCATCGATTGCCAAAGGTTCGTAAGGTTTTCTGATTGGTCAGAAAAAGCGTGAAGACCTGCTTGATGTCGTCCCACGTGACCGGGTTGGGGTTTTCATTGTCGGCCGTTTCATGCACGGCTGCGATACGAACAGGGTAGGGGCGCTCAATTTTGAGCAGGTATTGGCGCAGGGTGTCCATACTGTGAATGAACACGACCCCCGCTTGCTCTGGCACGTCAACCGGCATTTCCCTTGTAGTGATAATGCGTTTTTGACCGCGTTCGATCAGCGCGGGAATGAAAATACTTTGCTGCGCAGTCGTTAAAACAATGATGTCTTTGTCAAAGTCCCACGCGGTTGGAAGACTGGTATCAATATGTGCATTGATGCCCTCCGTCGTTTTACAGAGTTCTTCATAGCTAGCGATTTGGGCATACCGTTGGCACCAGAGCGGTATGAAATTGTCGGCCCGCTGGATTTGCTGTAAATCGGCTTGGATTTTCGTTTTGGCCAGAGGCGTCAAGGTCTCTAACTGTTTTCGCGCCTCCTGGGGGATATCTTGCAGTTTCGAGCGAAGTACCCGAATTTCGTCGATCGATTTTCTGGTGGCCTTTTCGTCACCGCGAACTGCCGCGTCTAGCGCAGCGGTACTCGCTTGCGCCTGGACTGATATTATTTTGATGAGGCGTGTAGTCGCGGCGTCGGGGGTAGGCGGATGAGTCATCTGGTATTTGCTTTTGGTTGAACTAGCCCAGCCCGACACGGGGCGTGCTCAGACGCCCCGATTCCTTGTGCAATGATTCAATTAAGCCGATAGGGCGACTTATTTGAGCAAAGCCATCACGCCTTGCGCTTGTTGGTTTGCCTGCGCGAGCATGGCGGTGGAGGCTTGTTGCAGGATTTGGGTCTTGGCCAACTGGGTGGTGGCTAATGCATAGTCGGTATCCATGATGGTGCTGCGCGACTGCGTGACGTTGGCGGAGATATTCGTCATATTGTCTGCCGCATACGCCAGTTGGTTGATTCCAGCGCCAATCGCCGCACGCTGCAGGTTAATTTCATCCAAAGCGGAGTCAATGCTGGTGATGGCGGTCGAGGCACCCGAAGCACTTGATACGTCGAGCGAGCCCACACTGAGCCCCGAAGTACTCATGTCGCCAATATTGACAGTCAGCGTCTGCCCGGAGGCCTGCCCGATCTGGAACTGGAAGTCTCCAGATACGCCGGAGATGTAGTTGGTGTTGGTACCCGTGAGCAGGCTTTGTCCGTTCCAGGTGGTTTGGCTCGCAATATTGTCAATTTGCGTAATCAAGGCTTGGAATTCTGTATCCAGGTAGCCCCGTTGGGTGTCGGAGTAGGTTCCGTTGCTCGCTTGCACCGCGAGTTCGCGCATGCGTTGGAGCATGTTTGATTGCTCGACCATCGCGCCCTCGGCGGTTTGCATCATGTTCACGCCGTCATTGGCATTGCGCACCGCTTGGTTCAGGCCCCGGATTTGCGAGGTCATGCTTTGGCCGATGGCCAGGCCAGCGGCATCGTCTTTGGCGGAGTTGATGCGTGTGCCGGTGGACAACTGTTCCATGGCCGTGTTCATTGAACGCGCGTTGGTCTTCATCGCGTTCTGTGAATACAGGGCACTCACATTGGTATTGATTACGGACATGGGGCTCTCCAAAGAAAATAGGGGTTCTTACGCCAGGGTTGAGGTTCCGCAGCCCGCGCACCCAAGTGTCAAAAACTTGGACAATCACGTGCTGATATCCTTCCTAAGCAATAGGTGTGCCACTACTTTCGTCAGGTACTGGACTCCAGGGAAGTCGCAGACGCAAAAAAGCGGCCTGTCGCTAGGACAGGCCGCTTCTTCAGCGGCTTAGCACCCGGTCCCCAGCGGCAGCTTGCGCGCCGCGGGAACCCTGCGTTTGACCTACTTACTTCAGCAAAGCGAGCACGCTTTGTGGCTGCTGGTTGGCCTGGGCCAACATGGCCGTCGACGCTTGCTGGATGATCTGCGTCTTGGACAGCTGTGTCGAGGCGGTGGCGTAGTCGGTATCCATGATCGAGCTGCGCGAGGCGGTCACATTCGACGAGATGTTCGTCAAGTTGTCTGCCGCGTACGTCAGTTGGTTGATGCCCGCACCAATGGTTGCCCGCTGGTTGTTGATCGTGTCCAGCGCGTCGCTGAGGGTTGTGATGGCGGCAGAGGCGTCGCTGGCGGTGGCCACAGACAGACCGCTGAGGCTCAGGCTCGACACCGTCATCGCAGAAATCGTCACGCTGATGGTTTGACCCGAGCTTTGGCCCACTTGGAAGTCAAACTGTCCAGAGGTTGCACCAATGCTGACGGCGTCTGTTCCGTCGAGAATTTGGCGACCGTTCCATGTGGTCTGGCTGGCGATCTTGCCGATTTGCGTCGACAGTGCGGCGAACTCGGTGTTCAGGTAACCACGTTGGGTGTCGGAATAGGTGCCGTTGGAGGCCTGGGTTGCCAATTCGCTCATGCGCTGCAGCATGTTGGACTGTTCAACCATGGCGCCTTCAGCGGTTTGCATCATGTTGATACCGTCGTTGGCGTTGCGCACTGCCTGGTTCAGGCCGCGGATCTGGGTGGTCATGTTCTGACCGATGGCCAGGCCGGCGGCGTCGTCTTTGGCCGAGTTGATGCGGCTGCCGGTGGACAACTGTTCCATGGCGCTGCTCATGGCGCGGCTGTTGACCTTCATGGCGTTTTGAGAGTAAAGAGCGCTGACGTTGGTGTTGATAACTGACATAACAATTCTCCTGAGAGTGAAGAGTAAAAACCTAAATTGATAAGCAGACAAAGAACTGGGTTTGCGTCTCTTTACCTACCGCGACAGAAACTTGTCTCTGTTAAATAATGAATCGGTTGCTGCAGAAATTTCTTTAGCACTTTTTCAAAAAATTAAACGACTTTGTTGAACAAAATGCCCTTGAGGTCGTCGATCTTGTGCGCCATATGCAGCACGTCTTCCGTGGGGATTTGACGCACCACTTCGCCCGTGTAGATATTGCTGACCTTGATCACCGGAGCGTTGATCGATTCATCAAATGAAAACCCCAAACCCTGTTTGGTGGAAGCCATTTGTTCGTTGAGCATGCTCACTGCAGCATGCAGGTTTTGGCGCGCCTTGGCCGGATCAAACTGGATGTCCACAGACTTGATGTCGCTCACCTTGGGAGCGACATTTGCCTTGGGTTCCACTGACCGGCCAGTCGGCGCCGTTGCAGCTGGTGGGCTGCTCGCCACACTACTTATTTCGGAAGCCATCGTTTACCGTCCTTTCAAAAATGCAATTCGTTTGCAGGTTGCTAGGGGCCGCGGGGCGGCACCATGTACGAAGATGCAGTGTCTGAAGAATCGGCATGGGAAGAAAAAACTTGAGGGCTTTGTGCAAAGTCCCTGCAATCTCCAGTGAAGCCCGCAGCGACACGCGTGTCGCGAGGCGGGTCGCGAGATTAGTTTTTGGTGTACATGGCCATCAAACCAGCAAAGCTGCTGGTCAGGCCCGATTGCGTACTTTTGGTTTGGCCCACGATGCTGTCCATCGCCGCAAACTGTTTGGTGTAGCGGGTCAGAAGCAAGGCCATGCGGTCTTCCAGGGCGGTGAGGTCGTCTTGGTATTTGGCGATGCGGGTAGTGGCGTTGGCGCTTTCTACGGCAACCGTCCCCGTGCTGCTGAGCATGGTGGTCAGGGCTTTGCTGGCGTCGCCGGCCAGGCCGGAATCGGCACTGTCGTAGGTGCTCTGGTTTTCTTGGTTTCCAGACAGCAAAGTCACCGTGTTGGTGAAGTCAAAGTTCAAGGCCAGGTCCAACTTCACCGAGTTGGTGGACAGGCGCCCTTTGCTGTTGACTTCCACACCGATATCGCGAAAGGCGCTTAAGGTGCCTGACGAATCTGCGGTGGAAGAGTCGGCGGTGACAAGCGCACGAAGCGAGGTCCGTAGGGTGTTCATGGTCGAGTTACCGACCATGGTGCCGCCGTAAGTTGCCAGGGTGGAGCTCGAACTGGTCAACTCGTCGAACAAGTCCAAGGCGTCGTTGTAGGCCGTCACAAGCGCAGTAATTTTTGTTTTCGCGCCGCTGACGTCGTTGTTCAAAGCCAGGGTTGCCGCCGTGCTGTTGGTGGCCAGCAAATTCAGGGTGACGCCGGTGATCGCATCGGTCACGGTGTTGCTGCTGCTGCTGATGCCAATGCCGTCCACCGTCAAAGAGGCGTTGCTTGCGGTCTGCAAGGTCGTGTCAAAGTTCAACGCACTGGTGCTGCTGCTCACGCTAAAGGCGTTGTACTTCCCGGACGTGCCGGTCATGACGATCTTGTACGGTGTGCTCGCGTCGCCGGTGTTAACCAGCTGCGCCGTGACGCCCGTGCCCGACGTGTTTATTGCGCTCACTACGCCTGCAGGCGTGTCACTGCCCGCAGCCACGCTGATGGTCGATGTGGTGGCGGACTGGATCGTGGTGTCAAAGTCGATGCCAGAGGCGCTGCTGGTAATGGTGAAGTCGTTGCTTGAACCTTTTGCCCCTGTGACGGCCACCTTGTACGGCGTGCTGGGGTCGCCGGTGTTGATCAGCTCTGCCGTCAGATCGAGTCCGGCGTTGTTGATGGCGTCGACAATGCCCGCTGGCGTGTCGTCGCCTGCGGCAATGGAAATGGTGTCACCCCAGGGAAAGCCGGTGCCGCCCATGGTCAGCGTCATCGCGCTGCCGCTGTTGATCGAGGTGGTGGAGCTGGCGTAACCCAGCGTGCCTGTGCTGCTTTGCGCCAGATCGACTGTCAGACTGATGGCGCTGCCGCTGTTGATCGAGGTGGTCGATGCGGCAAAACCCACGCTTCCGGTGTTGCGTTGCGCTGCGGCCAGGCTGTTGACCAAGATGGTGTGGTTACCGGTATCGGCGCTGGAAGAGGCCGTGGCGGTAAATGCGCTGGTGTTGGAGTTGGTTGCCGTGATGCTCTTGAAGTCGCTCTTGTCCTTGAGGTCGTCAAAAGCCGTTTGCAGCGTCGTGAGCGAGTATTTGACGGCCGCATAACCTGAGACTGTGGCCTCGTTCTTGGTGATGTTTTTGTTGATCGCCGACGCGCGCGGGGCTTTTTCTGCCTCGACCAAGCTGTTGGCCAAAGATTTGGTGTCAATGCCCGAGCCTGCCCCCATGGCGCTGACGACATTGGCCGCTGCGGTCGAGCTCGTCGCGCTGGTGGTGCTGGTGGTGGTAGTCATGGGTGGTGCGGAGCCTGCATCTTGCACATCGGCGTCTGGGCAAAGAACTTAAGCCGCTTTACTTCAGGTAAGCAAACAAGGACATTTGTGAAATTTTGGCAAAGCTGCTTTGTGCCGCTTCGAGCGACAACATCTGCTTTTGCATGGCGGTGATGGCCTTGGCCATGTCCAGGTCTTCAACGCTGGAAAGCGCTGTGGCCAGCGTCAGCTTGGTTTCGTCCAGTGCCGAGCCCTGTTGTTCCACCACTTTCATGTCGGTGCCCGAATTCGCTTGTGCAAGCACCACGCCTTGGTGCAAGGCTTCCATTTCAGTAAGACCTCGCTGCATGGACGTGGGGTCGGCGGCTTTGACGCCGGCAATCAAGTCGTCGATGGCCCTGAAAAAGCCTGTGCCTGTCGCAACGCCGTCGCTGTCCGTGCGCACCACGCTGACAAAGGCGCGGGTTCCCGGGCGGTTGATTGCTACGGTGCGTTGCTCTCCCACCGACACTTTGACTTCCGTCTGGTCGCCCTGGTAGCTCACGTCGCCGGTAGCGTCTGATACGAAGGCCGGGGTGTGCACCTTGGTACCCGAAAAAACGTAATTGCCCGTGGAGTCGGTGGCATTGGCCAGGCTGAGCAACTGGTCACGCAGGCCCTTCATTTCCGTGGCGATGACGGTGCGTGTGGTGCTGCCATTGGTGCCGTTGTTGGCTTGTATGGTCAGCTCTTTGAGCCGGATCAGGATGTCGCCGGCGTTCGACAGTGTCGCGCCTTCGTTGTCCAAACGCGCCTGCACACTGTCGAGTGTTTTGGCGTAGCTTTCTTGCTTGCCGATCAGCGACTTCAAGCGGGTGATCACGGCGGCCTGGTCGGGCGCGTCGCTGGGCGCCAACACCTGCTTTTGGGTTGAAATTTGGGCTTGCGACTTGGCCAGGTCGTTTTGGATCGTGCTCATCTGCGCGCTGGCGCGGTCAAACAACAAGCCGGTAGAAATTTGCATGGCGGGTCTCTGGTTTAGCGGATTTGCAGCACGCTGTCGAACAACTGGCTGGCAACTTGCAGGGTTTTGGCAGCCGCCTGGTAGGCTTGTTGGTAGCGAATCAGGTCGCCGGCTTCTTTGTCCAGGCTCACCCCCGAGACCTCGTCGCGCGATTTCACGGCCTGGTCATGCACCACGGTCAGCGCGGTTTGCGAAATAGTGGCCTGGCGGGCGATATTGCCCATTTCATTGACGTGGTCGATGTAGGCGTTGGACAAGGTTTTTTTGCCCACCACGGCCTTGCTCTCCAGCGCGTTCATGGCCAGCATGTTGTCGTTGCTGCCAATGCCATCCGCATTGCCGTCCAGGGTGAACTCGTCGCCCGCTTTGGGCACCGCCGTGAAGGACAGCTGCAGTCCCTGGTAGTTGATACCGGGCGTGAGTTGCGTGGGGTCAAGCTTGCGCTCTGCCAGCACCGTGTTGCTGGCCGAATCAATGATCTGGTAGTTGTACTCAGGATTTGCAGGGTCGGTGTCCGGCAAAAATTTGACCTGGATTTGCTGGGCGCGAAGCGCCTGTTTGGCGTCTGCAGGCTGGCCGGCATAGCTGGCCGACACGCTGGCCACGCCTGGGCCTGTAACAAAAACCAATAAATCGTCTTTGGTGGCCCCGGAGATGTAAGCACCCGTGCGAAAGCCGAGTTTGGCCAGGTCCGCCGGCGTGCCGCCGCTGCCGAAACCGAGTTGGATTGGCTTGGTGACGGAAACCCCGTTCTCGTCGACCAGCGGCTGCGTCAGGTTCACCTGGCCGCGGTAGGTTTTTGACGGCAAGCCCAGGGCGTTGACGGCGCTGGACTCCACCGCAGTCGTGGCGGAAATGGTGATGTCCTCACCCTCATGGCCTGGCGCGTTGGTAACCATCAGTTCGCCATTGGCACTGACGCGCGCGGTGAACGTTCCACTGTTGGCCGCTTGCGAGGCGTTGATGGCATTGGCCAGCGCACGAACGGTGGTCGCGGAAGTTGCGTCACTGATGGTCACGCCGTTGATCACCAGCGGCATGCCCAGTTTCAGGCCCTTGGGTGGGGGGACAATCTCGTTGTAGGCGGTAGCGCTTACGCCGGTTTCGGCCTTTTGTGCGTTGATCCAGGCGGCCACGTCCATGGCCCCGGCGGCCGATTCCGACAGCGCGCCCAGCGCCACGCCATTGAGGGTGAGCGCATTTTCGGCAATGCCGCTGCTCAGGTCTTGCACCGGCGTGCCTTG
Source organism: Burkholderiales bacterium (assembly GCA_947448105.1). Lineage (GTDB taxonomy): Bacteria > Pseudomonadota > Gammaproteobacteria > Burkholderiales > Burkholderiaceae_C > Allorhodoferax. The sequence continues at coordinate 7,733 of CANFNE010000008.1, read as the reverse complement.
CAGCAGCGCTGGAAAAGGCTTGGTGCCGGTAATTTGGTCGTTGCTGTTGTAGATGGGCTGCAACTCCACCTGGGCCTGGGCACCATAAAAAACCGTCATCGCGCGGTAGTTCAGGTCCACGCCGTTCCCAAACGCAATGCCGGCGCTGCTGGTCGATGCCAGGGTTGCGCGCGCGGGCGAGGTTTGGTTGGTGGTCACGATCAGCAAGGTCGCGTCATTCGGGTCGGTGCGCAGGTCGGTAATGCCTGCGGCCACGGCCTGTGCGCCTGCCAGGATCGTCGCTTTGTTGGCAAGGATCAAGGCCGCCGTGGTGGCCGGGCTATTGCCGGCGGCCGACCCGTCAATCGCAACGCCCAAAAAGGTTTGTGCTCCCGTGGCGGTTCCGGTGATCTGCACCGACTGCTTGGCCCCGTTGAGGTAGTCGTCGCTGTAGCTCGCACCTGCAGCAAAGCCGTTGTCGGTCGTCATCAGCGAACCCAGCAAATCGCCGCTGCTGGCCATGGAGCTGCCGATAAGTTGGCGTCCATCCCGCGTTAACACCTGCAGTTGCTGGCCGGCTTGCACGCTGTCGAGAAAGATGCCCACGTCGCGGATGCCGTTGGGAATCGTCGCTATTGCCGCAACCGGCACGCTGCGACCGACGCTGATGGAGCGCGCAGCACTGGGGTGGGCGTTGTTGACCAGTGCCGTCGCCAAGGCCACCGGGCCACTGGCCACCGCGTCGGGGCTGTAGACCAAAGTGGCATCGGTGCCGCTGGTGTTGTTGGCCTGTTCGGTCACCCGAAATTGTGCGGCGGCGGCGACCAGCATCGGGTCGGTAAACGCCACTTGCATGCCACTGGCCGAGCTGGTGGCGCTCTTGTCGAAGCTAAACAGCGCCTGGCCAGGATTGCCGTAGGCGTTCACGCCTTGCGTGTGGATGGTGTTGCTTTCATTGGCAAAGGTCTGTGCCAAATTGTCCAAGGCGCTTTGCGAGCTGGCCAGTACCTGTTCCTGAAAGGCCATCAGGCCCGCCAAGGTTCCGCTGGTAATGCCGTTGAGCGTGGTGGACTTTCCATAGGGGTCCAGCAAGAGCGTGGTCTTGTCGGACGAGCCGCCGTTTTCGCTGGATCCGATGGGCAGCGCCGTCGTGCCGCTGACCACGATATCCTGGGTAATCGATGGCCCCAGGCTCACGGTCACCTGCCCGTTGGCGCTAAACGAGGTGTTGACGTGGGCGAACACCGAGAGCTGCTTGAGCAGCAGATCGCGCTGGTCGAGCAAGTCGGGCGGTTGGCGCGCTTCGGTAAGCTGCTTGGTGAGTTGGCCGTTGACCACTGCGAGCTGCTTGGTCAGCGTATTCATCTGGTTGACGATGCTGTCGACCGAACTCTGGGTTTCGTCCTTGATCAGGTTGAGCTGCTCTGACAACTGGCCAAAGCGCTGCGCCACGCCCTGGGCATCTCGCAAAAAACTGCTGCGCAGCACGGTCGACGACGTGTCCGACGACAGGGCACGGGCGGAGCTGAAAAATTGGTCCAGCGCTGTGTTGAGCCCCATGGTGGAGCCGCCCATGACGTCTACCACGCGGTTGGCGTAATTCACCATAGGCCCTTGGCTGGCCAGATCGCTGGTGGTGTTGCGCAGATTGGACTCGACAAAGGCATCGTATTGGCGTTTGACGCTGTCGACGATGACACCGGTACCCAAAAAAATGCTGCCTGATTTGGTCACCGGCAGCGCTTGCAAGGCCACGTCCTGGCGCGAGTAGCCGTCGGTGGCGACGTTGGCGATGTTGTTGCTGACGGTGGAGAGGGCGTTTTGGTAGGCCGCCACCGCGTTGCCGGCAATGCCTGCGATATCGCTCATGGCGTGTCTCCGTCAGGCGCGTGGCTGGCAGACGGCGTGGGTCCAAAGCGCTGGGTCAGGGGCAGGGGGCCCCCCACGCGCGGCAGGGGCGCGAGCACCGGTGGTGCGTCTTTCAAAGCCATGGCCTTGGCCGGTTCGGCTTGCAAGGACATGCCTTTGGTGTTGCGCGCCTCGAGCAGGGCCGCCGTACTGGTCGGTGGGGCGCTGGTGTCGGGCATGTGCTTGACCAGCATGTCGGCCAGGCCCAGCGCGTTGCGCTTGGCCATGGACACCGACACTTCCTTGTCAAACATGGCCTCAAACGTGTCTTTGCCTGCGGACTCGACCAGGTCGCTCTTGGGCGTGGCGTCGCGCATGGTCTTCATCATCATCTGCAAAAACATGGCCTCAAACTGCTGCGCGGTTTCGCGCGTGGCCGATTTGGCGTCGGTGCGGGCCTTGCCCTTGAGCGCACCCAAGCCCCCGAAGTCGAGGTAGGAGCCGGTCACGCCCGTGCTGGCGGGTGCGGGGGGCAGGGCGCTGGAAGGGCTGTCCATGGTGTTTAGATCACCAGCAACTCGGCGCGCAGGCTGCCAGAGCTTTTGAGTGCTTCCAGAATCGCGATCAAGGCCGAGGGCGTGGCGCCGACCTGGTTGACCGCATCGACGATTTGGCGCAAGTCCACACCAGGCTGGAACAAGAACATGGGCTTGTTGGGTTCGTTGACCTTGACGTCCGCGTTTTGCACCTCTTTGGTCGAGCCGTTGGACAGCATGCCGGGCTGCGAGACCTCGTTGGTCATGGCCACCGATACGCTGATGGTGCCGTGGCTTACGGCCGCCGCCGACACCCGCACGTTGCGGCTGATGACCACCGTGCCCGTGCGGGCGTTGACCACAATGCGCGCCGGTGGTTCGCCGGGTTGCACGTCGATGTTTTCGATCATGCTCATGAAGGACACCCGCTGGCTGCTGTCCATGGGCGCGCGCACGACGATGGACACGCTGTCCAGCGCACTGGCCACGTCGCCGCCAAACTTGGCATTGATGGCCTGGATGATGCTCGAGGCGGTGGTGAAGTCTCCGTCGCGCAGGTTCAACAGCACGTTGTCGGACTTGTCAAACGCGTTGTCTACCGCTTTTTCTACCGTGGCGCCGCCAGGAATGCGGGCGGCCGTGGTCACACCGGTCGATACTTTGGAACCTGCTCCACCTGCGTCAATGCCGGTGGCAGTCAGCGAGCCCTGGGCGAGCGCATAGATTTGCCCGTCCACGCCGCGCAAGCTCGTCAGCAACAAGCTGCCGCCCCGCAAGTTGGTGGCCTTGCCGATGGCCGAGACATTGATGTCAATGCGCTGCCCGGGCTTGGACATACCGGGCAGGTCGGCGGTGATCATCACCGCTGCGACGTTTTTGAGGTCGATCTTGCCGCCGCTGGTGGCGGCCTCATAGTCGCTCAAGGGGTTTTCCTGGTTCACACCCATGCGGTTGAGCAGGGTTTTCATGCTCTGGGTGGTAAAGGACAGGTCGGAGCCGTCACCCGTGCCCTGCAGGCCTACGACCAAGCCGTAGCCAATAAGCTGGTTGCCGCGCATGGCGGCCATGGTGGTGAGGTCCTTGATGCGGTCGGCGTGGGCCAGCGAAAAAGGCAGCACCCACAGCAGAGCCGCCAGGGGCAAGGAGTACAGAAGTTTTCGCATGGTGCTTTCGCTTTGGGCCTTTAGAAAGGCCAGAGTTTCAACAGGCCGCTGGTGCCCCAGCCCGCGCGTGTGGCCGCTGCCATGTCGCCGGTGCCGCGGTAGGTGATTTGCGCATTGGCCAGCCGGCGCGATTGCACCGTGTTGTTGGGGGCGATATCGTCGGGGCGCACGACACCGGCCACTTGGATGATTTCAGCACCTTCGGTCAGCGCGAGCTGTTTCTCGCCCCGCAGCACCAGGTTCCCGTTGGCCATGACGTCAATGACCGACACGGCAATCGATCCGGTCAGGCTGGCGGTTTGGTCTGCCGTGCCCGTGCCTTCGCTCTTGATGGTGCCGCCCAAAAGGTTGGCCGCAGGCAGCAGTCCGCCGCCCATGGCCGCAGGCACGACATCGTTGCTGGAGGTGCGTTTGACCACACCGCTTTGCGTGCGTCCGGCCTGGGTCGATTCGTTGAGCAACACCGTAATTACGTCGCCAATTTGAAAGGCGCGTCCGCGGCCGAAGAAGGCCTCGCTTTGTGCGCCGTTGTAAATGGCACCGGTGGCCATTTGCGGTGCGCTTTGCGCTACCGGGTAGACCGGGCGAAAGCCTTCGGAATGCGCCAGTGGCTCGCGCGGCAAGACCGAGCAGGCGCCTAAAGACAGAGCGCACAGGGCCAGCAATACATGTTTCATGGTGTGGGCCAATTACATGTTCTGGTTGATGTACTTCAGCATGCCGTCGACCGCAGAGATGGCCTTGGAGTTGATCTCGTAGGCGCGCTGGGTTTCGATCATGTTGACCATTTCCTCCACCACGTTGACGTTGGACGCCTCAAGCGTGCCTTGCATCAGGGTGCCTGCACCTGCGGTGCCAGGCGGTACCACTTGCGGCACGCCGCTGGCGGGGGTTTGCAGCATCATGTTTTGGCCGGCGGCTTGCAGGCCTGCCGGGTTCATGAAGCGGGCGATGAGCACCTGGCCCAGCACCTGCTGTCCGGCGCCGCCCTGGAGCTCGACGGAGACGGTGCCGTCGCGGCCAATGGTCACGCTGGCGGCAGTGGCGGGGATGGTGATGGCGGGCTGCAGGGGCGCGCCGTTGGAGGTGACCAGTTGTCCGGTTGCCGACACCTTGAAGTTGCCGTCACGCGTGTAGGCGGTGGTGCCGTCGGCCTGCAGGATCTGGAAATGTCCGTCACCGGCAATCGCCAAATCCAGCGGATTTTGGCTGTTGATCATATTGCCCTGGACGTTGAGCTTTTCGGTGGCGACCACGCGCACACCGGTACCCAGCATCAACCCGGTGGGCGCCTGCGTGGTGGCGCCGGTCTGGCCGCCGGCCTGGCGTACGTTTTGGTACAGCAAGTCTTCAAAAACCGCGCGGTCGCGCTTAAAGCCCGTGGTGTTCACGTTGGCCAAGTTATTGGAAATCACATTCATGCGCGTCTGCTGCGCGTCGAGGCCTGTTTTGGCCACCCACATTGATGCGTCCATTGACTGCTCCAGGGATTGTTAAGTTACAAGGCTATAAGCAAGGCGCGTGCCTGGAAAAACCGTCAGCTGGCTTTCATCATGGTTGCACCAGATTCGTCACAAGTCTTGCTTTCTTTAATCAGGTTGACTTGCTGCTCAAAAGATCGGCTCTGGTCCATCAGCTTGACCATGACAGACAAAGAGTTGACGTTGCTGCCTTCCAGGGCACCTGCCGTCAGGTTGGGCGCAACGGGGCCCGGTGTGATGTCGGTTCCCACGTCGGCTGCCGCCACCATAAAGAGCCCGTCAGGGCGGCGCTGCAATGGGGTCTGGCTGGCGTCACGCAGCATCAAGGCACCGATTTGCAGTGGCGGCGTGGTCAGAGGCTGGGCCGGATCGCTGCCCCACACGGTGCCATCGGAGCGGATGGTGACGCGCACGCCCGGCGGAATGGTGATGGCGCCGCCATTGCTGCCGCGCACCAGGACGCCACTGCTGTTCTCGAGTGCGCCGTTCGCGTTCACCCGCAGATCGCCACGCCGTGTGAACGCCAAGGTGCCATCCATCGCTGTCACGCCCAACACGGTGCTGCCGCTCATGGCGACATCCAGGTCATTGCCGGTGGCCAGTACCGGGCCACCTTTCATGGAGATGTAGTCCTCGGCAAATGTCTGCGGCTGAAAACGCGTTTTCAACCCGGAGCCCTCCACCGCCACCGTGCGCATGGCGGCTTCAAAACTGCGCTTGAAGCCGGTGGTGGTCGCGTTGGCCAGCTCATTCACCGACATTTGGCGGCTGAGCGACTGCTCGGTCATTGCCACTGCGGCGTTAAAGGCTAAGCGATCCATGGTGTTTGCTCCTTAGCTGGTGTTGCTAACAACGGTCTTAATTGCGCAGGTTGATGATGGCCGAGGTCATCGTCGAACTGGTCTCAATCGCTTTGGCATTGGCTTGGAAATTTCGCTGCGCGGTGATCAAGTCCACCAGCTCTTGCGTCAAGTCCACATTGGCGCGCTCCACTGCGCCTGCGCGCAGCGTGCCAAATCCGGCGGATCCAGCCGCTCCCAGCTTGGCCGTGCCCGACGCGGCGGAGGCCAGGAACGTCGAGTCACCCATTTGGCGCAGGCCTGAGGGGCTGGAAAAGTTGGCCAGCAATATTTTGGCTAGAGATTGTTGGGTGCCGTTGGAGAACGATGCGCTCACCAGTCCATCGTTGCCGATCGTCACACCGACCAGGTCGCCTTCAGGTGCGCCGTCTTGTGACTGCGACAAGACCGCGAAGGGCGACGAGTACTGGGTGGACGCCGAGTAGTCCACGTTGATCGTCAACACACCCTTGCCGCCTAGCAGGTAGACCGGTTCCAACTGTGTTCCTTGAACCGGGGAGATCAATTTTCCGGATGTGCTGAATGTCAGCTCACCTTTGGTGAGGTAGACCGGAGACCATTTCGGCAGATTGACGAAGCCGTCGCCGCTGGTGGTTTCGTTGCCCAGACCATCGATGTACTTGGGCTGCGAGATGCCGCCGGAGATGTCCGCGTGCTGTGTCGGTTTGATCCAGGTGGAATCGGTACCGCGCGCAGCGGAAACCTGTTCCAGGCCCCAGTCGCCGCTGCCCGATATTTTGAAGAAGGAGCTCGAACCGGTGGTGCCACTGGTAAACGTAAAGCGTTTGTTCACCGGGTCGAAATCGACCTTCGCGCCGTTGACGGTCATGGGTGCGCCGGTTGCGCTTTGTTGGCCCATGGCATTGATGCCGGCTTGCAACGCAGCCTTGAATGTGTCCAGCGAATAGTCGGGGCGGGGAGGAATGACCACCGTTCCTTTGACACCGTCCACAGTCACGACGAAGCTGTTGTTGGTGTTGTCGACACCGAAGTTGCTGGTAATGTTTTTCAGTGGTGTCGAGCCAACCGCCACGGCTGGCGTGGATGGAATACCGCGCAATGCCACGGTGGACGTGCTCACCTGGTTGACCGGCAGGTCCGCGGCACCCCCGTTGGCTTTCAAACCAAACATCTGGGCGCCGATGGAGTTGGATGCCACGCCTGTGATGGACAGGCTGGACGTGTCGCCCGTGGTGCCCGACTTCATGGTGAACATCTTATTGACCGAGTCATACGACATGGACATGCCGTAGCGCTGGTCCAACAGCAAGCGCATCGGCAGACCGTTAGGAATCACTTTGGCACTGTAGTGGCCTGTGATGTTGTCCAGCGTGATGGGTGTGGGCGTGAGCTGAAACAGGTCATTTTTCAACACCGTCGGTGGTGTGTTGATTTTGAGTGTCGCTGCGCCGTCGGTGAATTTAAAGCTGGAAGTAGAGTAGTCGTAGCTCACCTTGATGGAGTTGGTGGTGCTGCTGGCGAGGTCGACCGGGTTGCGGTCAAGTTGCGCTTGCATGGCCGCTACCATTTGTTCGGTGGTGATTTGTTTCGGGTTGGTGGGCAGTCCGTCCTGCCCTGGCACCAACAGGATATTGATGGGACGCTCGGTAGTGATGGGGCTGGGGTCGGTGCTGGTCGTTGTCAGGCGGCTGCTGGTGATTTGCAACACACGGCTGTTGGGATCGGACAGATCAAAATACGCCTGGTCGCCGAACCGTTGGTTCAGCAGGTTGGTCACTTCCGACGCCATCTCAGCGCCGTTGATCTTGGTATCGGCACGGGTCAGGTAGCTCAAGTCCACGTTCACCGGATTGCCGCTTCCGTCCACATCAACCTGGAAGACATTTTGCAAATCGGACTTGGTTT
>CANFNE010000007.1 GCA_947448105.1 Burkholderiales bacterium | reverse complement strand
GGTTTGGGGTGATGAGCTTGTAAGTCGGGTTGCTTTGCCCGCCTTTGAACGACTCCACTATGAGCGGGCCCTCAAAGTCGGCCAGATGTAATTCCAGCCATGCACTCAGTGCGGTCACGTCAAAAGCATGCTTGCCTGCAACTGCCTGGGTGCCTACAAAATGGTCAAAGTCGCTCATGGTCTTCTTAAAAGGTGGTGGGATGGCGCAAAGAGAGTGGCTAGAGTGCCTAGAGGTCGGCTTCTGCAATCTTGAGCAGTGCAGCGCGGTCGCGCACCACCAGGCCGCCGGGTTCGATGCGTATGGTGTTGTCGCGTTCCATGGATTTGAGCTCCTGGTTTACCCGCTGGCGGGAGGCCCCCAGCAACTGGGCCAATTCTTCCTGTGCCAGTTGCAGGCCGATGCGCACTTCGCTCCCGTCGCTCAGCGACGGTACGCCGTAGCTGCGCACCAGATGCAGCAGTTGCTTGGCCAGTCTCGCCCGCAAGGGCAGCGTATTGAGGTCTTCCACCAAGCCATACAACTGACGGATGCGCCGCGAATGCAGGCGCAAAAGCGCTTCGTAAAGCTCCACATGCGTGGCCAGAATTTTTTTGAAATCTGCTTTTGCCACACACAAGGTGGTGGTGTCGCCGTGCGCATACGCATCATGGGTGCGTCGGTCGCCGTCGAAAATACTGACGTCGCCAAACCAAATACCTGGCTCCACGTAGGTCAGCGTAATCTGCTTACCTGAAATAGAGGTTGAACTCACGCGCACAGCACCTTTGGCGCAGGCAATCCACTCTTCCGGGGGTTCGCCGCGGGCAGCGATCAGGTCGCCGTCCCGGTAGCGCTTCACATAGGCGCAGCGCAGGATGTCGTGTTTGAGGGAGGGAGACAGCGCGGAGAACCAGCGCCCCGCGTTGATGGCGCTTCGCTCCTCGATGGTGAGAATTGGCTCGTCCATGCTCGGACTCTATCGGTTTGGGGCAGGAGATCGCATGCGGCCCATTGTGACCGTGTGCGCGCCCGGCTGCGAAACCGGGTTGTCGCCTGGGCGTCAAAAAGCGCCTGGTCTGCTTGGAGCCAGTGGCTAGGCCGCAGCGCTTTCTTTTTGCACCATGCGTTCGAGTTCGGCACAGACATCGGCCATGCAGCCAGAAATGACGATGCGCCCGATGTTGCTGCGCGTCTGGTCTGCATCAAGCACCCGCACGACCCGCAGGGGGCGACGGCTCTGGTTGGCGCGAGCAGTGCGCAATGGGGCCATCGCCGGGCTTGCTGCCCGAACCAGCGGGAAAATGGCGGCAGGGGCGGATTTGTGCGCAAGACGGGCGCTTTGGGCTGGGCGTTCGCCTTCGGGCTTGAACCAGTCGGCCAGGCGGTACAAGGTGGCAGACACGGCCTGTGATGAGAGCATTGGGAGCATGGTGAGGGGCCTTGGGTCTTGAGTGGGTCTTTACATGACCATGGTGTTGCGAATCAGGCCCACGGCCAGGCCTTCAATTTCAAAGGGCTCACCAGGCTCGACCACGATGGTCTTGAAGTCGGGGTTTTCCGGGTGCAACTCAATAAGGTGCTTATTGCGCCGAAAGCGCTTGACCGTGACTTCTTCGCCCAGGCGGGCCACGATGATCTGGCCGTTTTTTGCCTCTTTGGTGGACTGCACCGCCAATAAATCGCCATCCATGATGCCCACGTCGCGCATGGACATGCCGCTGACTTTGAGAAGGTAGTCGGGCTGGCGCTGAAAGAGGCTGTGCTCCACGTAATAGGTTTGCTCGACATGCTCTTGCGCCAGGATGGGCGAACCTGCGGCCACGCGGCCAATCAGCGGCAATGACAGTTGCGCCAGGCCCGGAATGCCCAGGGAAAGCTGCTTGGAACGTGACACGTGCAGGTCGCGCAAAGATTGTCCGCGCAAGCGGATGCCCCGGGATGTGCCGCTTACCAACTCAATGGCGCCTTTACGGGCCAGGGCCTGAAGGTGCTCTTCTGCCGCATTGGCGGACTTGAAACCGAGTTCGGTGGCGATTTCAGCGCGGGTGGGCGGCGCACCGGTGCGCGCGATGGCGCTTTCAATCAGGGTCAGGATTTGTTGCTGGCGGGCGGTCAGTTTCAAGGTTTCAAGCATGGTGGCTCCTGGGGGTGGGCTGCCACCAGCACGACTGGCGGCACTGTAATCTTAAACAGTGCCTGTATTTTTATCCAGCTTTTTAGGTTTTGCAAGGATTTTTTGGTTTTGATGCGAAATCGTGGCGAAATGGCACGGTCCGAGCTTTGTGCGCAGCAAAAAAAGCAAACAGTGCAAACCGGAAGTACCTCCACGGAATGCGCCCCACCATCGCGCCGAATGCGCCTGCCTGGTGCGTCTACTGGGCTATGTGAAACGGCGCGCCGCGCAGTTGCGCACCTGCCTTGATGCCTCTCTTGGCAAACCAGCCCTGATTGACCTCCAGCACGTAGCGCACCGGCTTGGCCGAGCAATGCGACTCGGTGGTTTGGGGTTGCATGTTTTCCAGGTTCACGATGGTTCCATCGTCGGCCACAAAAGCCGCGGTCAGTGGAATCAAGGTGTTTTTCATCCAAAAACATTGCTGGCTCGGTGCCTGGAACACAAACAGCATGCCTTCTTGCTGCGCCATGTCGGTGCGAAACATCAGGCCCGTGGCGTGTTGTTCGGTAGTCTGTGCCACCTGCGCCTGGATCTGGTGGATGCCAAGGCTCAGGGTGGTGCGTGGCAAATTCATTTGGGGCGCAGACTGTGCGGCGCAGGGGCCAGGCAGCGCAGCAGCGCAGGCAAAGGCAAGGGCGAAAAGGCGAAGGTGCTTCATAGCCGCAATTGTGAACCAACTGGCCAAAGCGTTGGCCGGGCGGAGGGTTCGCAAATCGCGCTCCAAGCGCGGTTTATCGGCCTATTTGCGCTGGCGTTTTTGACAGAATCCCGTAATTGTTTGGGACTAAAATCGATTTTCCCGAGGGGTGGCGCTTCTAAATATGCGTCGTCCGCTACTTTCCAAGAATTGACACACACCAGAGACCGTTCCATGTACCAGCACATCAAAATCCCCACTGCAGGCCAAAAAATCACTGTGAACAGCGATCTGTCTCTGAATGTGCCAGACCAGCCCATCATTCCTTACATCGAAGGCGACGGCACCGGCCTGGACATTACCCCGGTGATGCTCAAGGTGGTGGATGCCGCCGTCGCAAAAGCGTACGGCGGCAAGCGCCAAATCCATTGGATGGAAGTTTTTGCCGGCGAGAAATCGACCAATGTGTATGGCCCCGACGTCTGGCTGCCCGAAGAAACTTTGCACGCGATCCGCGATTACGTGGTGTCGATCAAGGGCCCCTTGACCACGCCCGTGGGTGGTGGCATTCGTTCTTTGAACGTGGCTTTGCGCCAGGAACTCGACTTGTACGTTTGCCTGCGCCCCATCCAGTACTTTGACGGCGTGCCCAGCCCGGTCAAAGAGCCACAGAAGACCAATATGGTGATCTTCCGTGAAAACTCAGAAGACATTTACGCTGGTATCGAGTTCGAAGCCGAGTCCGACAAAGCGAAGAAACTGATTAAATTCCTGCAAGACGAGATGGGCGTCAAAAAGATCCGTTTCCCCAACACCTCAGGCATCGGCATCAAGCCCGTGTCGCGCGAAGGCACCGAGCGCTTGGTGCGCAAAGCCCTGCAGTACACCATCGACAATGACAAACCCAGCCTGACCATCGTGCACAAAGGCAACATCATGAAGTACACGGAGGGTGGCTTCCGTGATTGGGCCTATGCCCTGGCGCAAAAGGAATTTGGCGCCGAAATGATCGACGGCGGACCTTGGTGCAAATTCAAAAACCCCAAGACGGGCAAAGAAATTGTGGTCAAAGACAGCATTGCCGACGCCTTCTTGCAGCAAATTTTGCTGCGTCCCGCCGAATACAGCGTGATTGCCACCCTTAACCTCAATGGCGACTACGTGTCCGATGCGCTGGCAGCGCAAGTTGGTGGTATCGGCATCGCCCCCGGCGCCAACCTGAGCGACACCGTGGCCATGTTTGAAGCCACCCACGGCACTGCCCCTAAATATGCAGGCAAAGACTACGTCAACCCGGGCTCAGAGATTTTGTCGGCTGAAATGATGCTGCGCCACATGGGTTGGGTTGAGGCGGCAGACCTGATCATCAGTTCGATGAAGAAATCCATTGCCAGCAAAAAGGTCACGTATGACTTCGCCCGGTTGATGGACGGCGCAACCCAGGTCAGCTGCTCGGGCTTTGGCCAGGTCATGATCGACCATATGTAAGGCCCTGTAACGCCTTCCAGGGCAGCGAGCTGCCTGTGGGTTTAATAAATCGCCAGACCGTTTCCCAACGGCTGGCGATTTTTGTTTTTTGTGCTTGAATACGGCCAAGACAGCTCCAATTACCTTTGCAAGCGCCACCAGCGCACCCGACCCCTAGAATAGAAAGCATGGCGACAACTCCCCCCACCAAACCTCCCGCTGCTCCCCGTACCACGCCCCGGCGCGACGACGGCGGAACCGTGGTGTTGGAGCGGCTGCCACAGAAGGTAAAGCCGCCCCAGATGCACCAGGTGCTGATGCTTAACGACGATTTCACGCCCATGGAGTTTGTGGTGATGGTGATTCAGGAGTTTTTCGCCAAGGATTTGGAGACTGCGACGCAAATCATGCTCAAGATTCACCTGGATGGAAAAGGGGTTTGCGGTGTCTATTCAAAGGATGTGGCTGCCACCAAGGTCGACCAGGTGCTGGACGCGGCGCGCCGCTCCGGCCATCCCCTGCAATGTGTGAGCGAGCCGGTGGATTTTTGAAGCGGCGACGCTAGTGAGAACTTGGTAGTTGCAGGACCCGTTTCGGGCGGCACCTGAGATTTGTTTGAGATAAAGGAAAAAGCCATGATCGCCCAAGAGTTAGAAGTCAGCCTGCATATGGCCTTTGTAGAGGCGCGCCAACAGCGCCATGAATTCATCACCGTGGAGCACCTGTTGCTGGCCTTGCTGGACAACCCAAGCGCGGCGGAAGTGCTGCGCGCTTGTTCGGCCAATGTCGATGACTTGCGCAAGTCGCTGACGCATTTCATCAAAGACAACACGCCCCAGGTCGCGGGTGTGGACGAGGTGGACACCCAGCCTACGCTGGGCTTTCAGCGGGTGATTCAGCGCGCCATCATGCATGTGCAGTCCACCGGGAGCGGCAAGAAAGAAGTCATGGGCAGCAATGTGCTGGTGGCAATTTTTGGCGAGAAGGACTCGCACGCGGTGTATTACTTGCACCAGCAAGGCGTAACCCGCCTGGATGTTGTCAACTTTATTGCCCACGGCATCAAGAAAAACGAGCCACCGGAACTCCCCAAAGCCGGCGAAGGCGCCACGGAGGGCGAAGAAGCAGCCAACGAAAAGAACGAAAAAGCCTCACCCCTGGAGCAGTTCACGCAAAACCTGAACCAGCTCGCCAAAGACGGAAAAATTGACCCGCTCATTGGTCGTGAGCACGAGGTCGAGCGCGTCATCCAGATTCTGTGCCGTCGCCGCAAGAACAACCCCTTGCTTGTCGGGGAAGCTGGCGTCGGTAAGACGGCGATTGCCGAGGGCTTGGCCTGGCGCATTTCCCAAAAAGACGTGCCCGAAGTGTTGGCTGAAGCCGTGGTCTATTCCCTGGACATGGGCGCCTTGCTGGCCGGAACCAAATACCGCGGTGACTTTGAGCAACGCCTCAAAGGTGTTCTCAAGGCGCTCAAGGACCGTCCCAACGCCGTGTTGTTCATCGATGAAATCCATACCCTTATCGGCGCCGGTTCGGCCTCCGGCGGAACCTTGGACGCGTCCAATTTGCTCAAACCCAGCCTGAGCTCGGGCCAGCTCAAGTGCATCGGAGCGACCACTTTTACCGAATACCGCAGTATTTTCGAAAAAGATGCGGCTTTGTCGCGTCGTTTCCAAAAAATCGACGTGCTCGAACCCACCGTCGAGCAAACCGTGGAAATTCTCAAAGGTCTGAAATCGCGCTTTGAAGAGCACCACAAGGTGAAATACGCCTTGGCGGCCCTGCAAGCGGCCGCCGAACTGAGCGCCAAGTACATCAACGACCGCCATCTGCCCGACAAGGCGATCGACGTCATTGACGAGGCGGGCGCCGCGCAGCAAATCTTGCCGCCCAGCAAGCGCAAAAAGACGATTTCCAAGACTGAGGTCGAGGAAATTGTGGCCAAAATCGCGCGCATTCCCCCTGCCAATGTGTCCCAAGACGACCGGGGCAAGCTCAAAACGCTGGACCGCGACCTCAAGAGCGTGGTTTATGGCCAAGACAAGGCGCTCGACATTCTGGCCTCGGCGGTCAAAATGGCGCGCTCCGGCCTGGGCAAGGGCGACAAACCCATAGGCGCCTTCTTGTTCAGCGGCCCCACCGGCGTGGGCAAGACCGAAGCGGCCAAACAGTTGGCCTACATCATGGGCATTGACCTGATTCGCTTTGATATGTCTGAGTACATGGAGCGCCACGCAGTGAGCCGCCTGATTGGTGCGCCTCCGGGCTACGTGGGCTTTGACCAGGGCGGCTTGTTGACCGAGGCCGTCACTAAGAAGCCGCATTGTGTGCTGCTGCTCGACGAAATCGAAAAAGCGCATCCTGACATTTTTAACGTGCTTTTGCAGGTGATGGACCACGGCACGCTGACGGACAACAATGGACGCAAGGCAGACTTCCGCAACGTCATCTTGATCATGACGACCAATGCGGGCGCCGAGACCATGAACAAGGCCACCATTGGCTTTACCAACCCGCGCGAGTCAGGCGACGAAATGGTCGACATCAAGCGCTTGTTCACGCCCGAGTTCCGCAACCGCCTGGACGCCATCGTAGGCTTTAAGGCGCTTGATGAAAACGTGATTCTGCGCGTGGTCGACAAGTTCTTGCTCCAGCTCGAAACCCAGCTCGCCGAGAAGAAAGTAGACGTCACCTTCACCGACAAGCTGCGCAAGCACCTGGCGAAAAAAGGATTCGATCCGCTCATGGGCGCGCGACCCATGCAGCGTCTGATTCAGGACACCATTCGACGTGCCCTGGCCGACGAACTGCTGTTTGGCCGTCTGACCGACGGCGGGCGCCTGACGGTGGATCTGGACGACAAGGACGAGTCCAAGACCGAGGTCTTGCTCGACATCCAGCCCTTGCCCAAGCGTGAGGGCCGCGCTAAGCCCGAGGAAACCACTGCGGGTTGACGCGCTTCGCAGCCGGTGACGCCCGGCTGCACGTGCATTAGAGGCTGTGTTCTGGTGTAAACTCGACTGGCTTTGCTGGTCTCGCTGCGCTGCAGCGCGATTTGCAAGGTATTCACAAACCGTTCCCACCAAGGTGTTCTCCGATCCGCACAAGCCGGGCCGGGAATAAGCGGGACGGCTTTAAGACCTAACCTTCGGAGTTTTTATATGTCAGTCACCATGCGCGAAATGTTGGAAGCCGGCGTCCATTTTGGACACCAAACCCGCTTCTGGAACCCCAAGATGGCACCGTTCATCTTCGGTCACCGCAACAAAATTCACATTATCAACCTGGAAAAATCGTTGCCGATGTTCCAGGACGCAGCCAAGTTTGTGCGTCAACTCTCGGCCAAGCGCGGCACCATTTTGATGGTCGGCACCAAGCGCCAAGCGCGCGAAACCGTCGCCGCTGAAGCCCAGCGCGCTGGCGTGCCTTTCGTGGACCAGCGTTGGCTCGGCGGCATGCTGACCAACTTCAAGACGGTCAAAACTTCGATCAAGCGCCTCAAGGACATGAAGATCCAGCAAGAAGCCGGGTTGGACGCCATGAGCAAGAAAGAACAGCTGATGTTCGCCCGTGAGTTGGCCAAGCTCGAAAAAGACATCGGCGGCATTCAGGACATGGCCACCTTGCCGGACGCGATTTTCGTGATCGACGTGGGTTACCACAAGATTGCTATCGCTGAAGCCCGCAAGCTGGGTATCCCCTTGATTGGTGTGGTGGACTCCAACCATTCGCCCGAAGGCATCGACTACGTGATTCCTGGCAATGACGACTCGTCCAAGGCTGTGACTTTGTACGCACGCGGCATCGCTGACGCGGTGCTCGAAGGCCGCGCCAATGCGGTGGACGATCTGGTCAAGGCCGTGGTTGACCAAGGCGAAGACGAATTCGTTGAGGTCGACGCGGCTGCTTAAGCCCTGTTTGTGCCTCAAAAGGGGGCTTGCTAGCCCCTTTTTTTTAATTTTTGTTGATCAATTGAACTGATACGGAGTACTGAGAAATGGCTGCAATCACCGCAAGCATGGTCGCCGAATTGCGCGGCAAGACCGACGCCCCCATGATGGAATGCAAAAAAGCACTGACCGAAGCCGAAGGCGACATGGTCAAGGCTGAAGAGTTGTTGCGCGTCAAGCTCGGCAGCAAGGCCGGCAAAGCCGCTGCCCGCGTGACCGCTGAAGGTGTGATCACCATCGCCAGCGCAGGCGCTGCCAGCGCCATGCTCGAAGTCAACTGCGAGACCGACTTTGTTACCAAGAACGACAGTTTCCTGGGCCTGGCCAATGCCGCTGCCGCTTTGGTGGCAGAACACAACCCCGTCGATGTTGCTGCCCTGAGCGCTTTGCCCTATACGCAAGACGGTTTCGGGCCCACGCTAGAAGACGTGCGCAAGGGTCTGATCGGAAAAATCGGCGAAAACATGACTTTCCGCCGCTTCAAGCGTTGCAGCGCGGGCACCAAAGTGGCGTCTTATTTGCACGGCACGCGCATTGGCGTTTTGGTGGAGTTTGTGGGCGACGAAGTGGCCGCCAAGGACGTCGCCATGCACGTGGCAGCCATGAAGCCCGTGTCCTTGTCCAGCGCCGAAGTGCCCGCCGAACTGGTGGCGCGCGAGCGTTCGGTGGCCGCTGCCAAGGCAGCTGAAGACGCCGCTGTGGCAGTCGCAGCGGGCAAGCCCGTGCAGTCGCCAGAAATCGTGACCAAGCGCATTGAAGGCGGCGTGCAGAAATACCTCAAAGAGGTGTCTTTGTTCAACCAGTCTTTTGTCAAGAACGACAAGCAAACCGTGGAGCAGATGCTCAAGGAAAAAGCCACCCAAGTGCACGGTTTCACCTTGTACGTGGTGGGAGAGGGCATTGAGAAGAAGGTTGACGATTTCGCCGCCGAAGTGGCCGCCCAGATCGCTGCTGCCAAGGCTGGCTAAGCCCTGCGCGTTGCAAGACGCGCCCTTCCGGGTGCCGCTCCTGGCGCCCGGACACCACAAATATCCGATGGAGTCCGTTATGACCACTGCCAAGCCCGCCTTCAGTCGAATTTTGTTGAAACTGTCGGGCGAGGCCTTGATGGGGGATGACCAGTTCGGTATCAACCGCGACACCATCGTACGCATGGTGGACGAAATCGCCGAAGTCACGCGCCTTGGCGTCGAGGTGGCGGTGGTCATTGGCGGGGGCAATATTTTTCGTGGGGTGGCGGGTGGATCGGTCGGTATGGACCGCGCCACGGCCGATTACATGGGCATGCTGGCGACGGTGATGAACGCGCTGGCCCTGGGCGACACCATGAACAAGGCGGGTTTAACGGCCCGGGTGATGTCCGCCATTGCGATCGAGCAGGTGGTCGAGCCCTACGTGCGGCCCAAGGCGCTGCAGTACCTCGAAGAAGGCAAAGTTGTCATTTTTGCGGCCGGCACGGGCAACCCGTTTTTCACCACCGACACCGCAGCGGCCCTGCGCGGCGCGGAAATTGGGGCCGAAATCGTGCTCAAGGCCACCAAAGTAGACGGCGTCTATGATGCCGATCCCAAAAAGGTGCCTGGTGCGAAGCGCTACACCTCGCTGACTTTTGACAGTGCGATGCAGCAAAATCTGGGCATCATGGACGCCGCCGCCTTTGCGCTGTGCCGCGACCAGAAGCTGCCGATCAAGGTGTTCTCGATCTTTAAGCACGGCGCCCTCAAGCGGGTGGTGATGGGCGAAGACGAAGGCACTTTGGTGCATGTTTGACCGTTTGGAGTGAACGCCATGGCTATCCAGGAAATCAGAAACAACGTCGAAGGCAAGATGGAGCAGTCCATCGCCGCATTCAAGAACAATCTGGGCAAAGTCCGCACCGGACGCGCCAACCCGGCGCTGCTCGACAACGTGCACGTGGATTACTACGGCTCCATGGTGCCCCTGAGCCAGGTGGCCAATTTGTCGCTGATTGACTCTCGCACCGTGGGCATCCAGCCCTGGGAAAAGAACATGGGCGCCAAGATTGAAAAAGCCATCCGCGAAAGTGATCTGGGCCTCAATCCCTCAAGCATGGGTGACCTGATTCGCGTACCTATGCCGGTAATGACCGAAGAGCGTCGCCGCGAGCTGACCAAGGTGGTGCGCAGCGAAGGCGAGGGCGCCAAAGTGGCGGTGCGCAGTCTGCGCCGTGACGCCAACGAAGCCGTCAAAAAGCTCGAAAAAGAAAAGCTGGTGTCCGAGGACGAGCAAAAGCGCTCCGAGGCCGACATCCAAAAGCTGACTGACCGCTACATCGTGGAAGTGGACCGCTTGGTGGTGGCCAAAGAGCAGGACATCATGGCGGTCTAGCGGCCTTTGCTCCGCTATGTCACACGCCGTTATTTGCCTTTCGTCTTCGCTTGATCCCGCCCTGCGCGGGCCGCATGTACGCCGTGCTTAAGCAAAGAATCCTCACGGCCATTGTTCTGCTGGCCTTGCTGGTGCCCGCGGTGCTGGCGACCAATCCCCTGGGTTTTGTGGTGCTGACTGCGCTTTTAATGGGCGCAGGCGGCTGGGAGTGGGCGCGTCTGAACGGCTTGGCGGCGCTGGCTTCCTTTGGCACGGCGGCACTCTGCGCCGGTCTGTGCGGCGCGCTCTGGGTGAGCGGTGTGGCGGCAAGCGCTTTGCCCTGGGTGTGGTTTTTGGCGGGCGCGGCCTGGGTGGGGCTGGCACTGTGGCTGTTGCGTGCGGGTGCCGCTGCCTGGGTGCTCCAGCCCGTGCTCTTGCGTTGGCTGGGCGGCGTGGCGCTCTTGTGTGCTGCCTGGCTGGCTTTGGTGCAGGCGCGCTTGGTTGGCGTTGATTTCCTGTTTTCGGTCTTGCTGCTGGTTTGGGTGGCTGACGTCGCTGCTTATTTCTCCGGGCGGGCGCTGTGTGGGCGGTTTTTCAGTCAAAAGCTCGCGCCCCGCATCAGCCCGGGCAAAACCTGGGAAGGCGTGGCCGGCGCCATGGTGGGCGTGCTGTGCATGGCCTTTGTCTGGCGCGCACTTGGTACTGCGGGTCTGGCGACAGGCGGCAGCTTGTACAGCCGCCTGGGCAGCGTCAGCCCATTTTTCCTGGCGGTTTCGGTGGTTTTTCTGACCACCATGGGCGTGGTGGGGGACTTGCTGGAGTCTTTGTTCAAGCGCGCGGCAGGCGTCAAAGACAGTGGCGTTTTGCTGCCCGGCCACGGCGGTGTACTTGACCGCATTGACGCGCTCTTGCCTGTCTTGCCCTTGGCATTGTTGTTGTGCACCTTGTAGTCCGGAGCTGACCATGAACTCTGCTATCCAACGCGTGACCGTGCTGGGCTCGACCGGCTCCATTGGCGTCAACACCCTGGACGTGATGCAGCGCCATCCCGAGCGCTACGAGGTGTTTGCGCTCAGCGCCCACAGCAAGCTCGACTTGATGACCGCGCAGTGCGTGCAGTTTCGCCCCCGTTTCGCGGTGATGGTGAGCGAGTGGCATGGGCGGGAGCTCAAGCGCATCCTGGGCGATCTGGGTTTGTCTACCGAAGTGCTGTGGGGTGCTGCGGCGCTGGAGTTGATTGCCGCGCACGAGGATGTGACCACGGTCATGGCCGCCATTGTGGGCGCAGCCGGACTGGCGTCGTGTATTGCGGCGGCGCTGGCGGGCAAACGATTGCTGCTGGCCAACAAGGAGGCGCTGGTGGTGGGCGGCGCGTTTTTTATGGACGCCGTGCGTCGGGGTGGCGCCATCTTGCTGCCCATTGACAGCGAACATTCGGCCATCTTCCAGTCGCTGCCCGAAGACCCGATCATTTGGCCCGAAGTGATCCACAAAATCATCCTCACCGCGTCCGGCGGACCATTCAGAACCCGCGACCCCGCCACATTTGCCTCCATCAGCCCCGAAGAAGCCTGCGCCCATCCGAACTGGGTCATGGGACGCAAGATCTCAGTCGATTCGGCCACCATGATGAACAAAGCCCTGGAAGTGATCGAGGCCAAGTTTCTGTTTGGTGTGGCGCCATCGACGATTGAAGTCATCATCCACCCGCAAAGCGTGGTGCATTCCATGGTGCAGTTTGTGGACCATTCGGTGGTGGCGCAGCTGGGCACTCCGGATATGCGCGGGCCCATTGGCTACGGCCTGTCCTGGCCCACGCGGCGGGTCAGCGGCGCCAGCGCCCTGGATTTTTCCGCCATGGCAGCGCTGAGTTTTGAGCCCATTGCCACGCAAGGACACGCGGCGCGTTTTCCAGGTTTGCAGCTAGCCTGGGACGTGTTGGCTGCCCCTCCAGGTTCCACAGCGGTATTGAACGCCGCCAATGAGGTGGCAGTGGCGGCATTTTTGGAGCGCCGCATCCGTTTTGACCAGATTCATGCGGTCAACACCGCGTGCCTGGCGGGCTTGGTTCCGGCAGCGCCGGGTTCGCTGGCAGACCTGCTGGAGATCGATGCCCAAGTCCGTGCGCTGGCCCAGTCCGTGGTGCAGCGCCTGTCCTGTGCCTCGTTATGATGGTGCTCGTTGCCCCAGGCCGGTCCTGGGCACCGCAGCTGATTTTGAATTTGCGCCTTGCTAATCGAGTTTTCACCATGCCCTTTGCGTTTATGCCGTTTTTCCGCCTGATTTCTGCCGTCCTGGCCTTGTCGCTGGCGCACGCCGCCTGGGCGGTGACGCCTTTCACGGTGGAAGACATCCGTGTGGAAGGCTTGCAGCGCGTCGAAGCCGGCACCGTATTTGGCTCGATTCCTGTGCGCATTGGCGACACCTACAGCGACGACAAGGCCGGCGCCTCCATCCGCGCGTTGTTTGGTCTGGGTTTGTTCAACGATGTGCGCATTGACGTGCAAGACAAGGTGCTGATCGTGGTGGTGCAAGAGCGCCCCACTGTGGCTGAAGTGAGCTTTACCGGCACCAAGGAATTTGACAAAGACGTGCTGGTCAAGGCTTTGAAAGACATTGGTTTGGCCGATGGTCGCCCCTTTGACAAGGCCCTGGCCGACAAGGCCGAACAAGAGCTCAAGCGCCAGTACATCAACCGCAGCATGTACGCGGCAGAGGTTGTGACTACCGTGACCCCTATCGAGCGCAATCGCGTGAACCTGAGTTTCGCGGTCAGCGAGGGGGATACGGCCAAGATCAAAGACATCCGGATCGTGGGCAACAAGGCATTTGCCGAGAGCACCTTGTTAGGCCAGTTTGACTCCGATGTCGGCGGTTGGCTGAGCTGGTACACCAAGTCGGACCGCTATGTGCGCAGCAAACTCAATGCCGATGTGGAGACCTTGCGCTCGTATTACCTGTCGCGCGGCTACTTGGAATTTGCGGTGGATTCGACCCAGGTCGTGATTTCGCCCAATAAGCAAGACATCAGCATCACCATCAACGTGACTGAGGGCGAGCGCTTTGTGGTCTCCAAAGTCAAACTGGCGGGCAACTTATTGGACAAGGAAGCGGAGTTTCAGTCCCTGGTGGCCATCCAGGTGGGCGAGCCTTACAACGCCAATGAGGTCGCCCAAACCACCAAGGCCTTTACGGACTTTTATGCCAATTTCGGATTCGCCTTTGCGCAGGTTGAGCCCGTTACCGCTCTAGACCGCAAAACCAACCGGGTGGAAATTACCTTGCGCGCCGACCCCTCGCGCCGCGTCTATGTGCGCCGTATCAATGTGGCAGGCAATGACCGCACGCGTGATGAAGTGATACGCCGCGAGTTTCGACAACTCGAAGCTGCCTGGTACGACGGCGACAAGATCCGCCAGTCGCGCAACCGGGTGGACCGTTTGGGCTACTTCAAAGACGTGTCCATTGATACCCAGGAAGTGGCGGGTTTCCCCGACCAGGTGGATTTGACCGTCACGGTTTCGGAAAAACCCACGGGCAGCCTGAGCCTGGGTGCTGGCGTGTCCAGTGCCGACGGCCTGGGGCTGCAGTTGGGCTTCAAGCAGGACAATGCCTTTGGTTCGGGCAATTCGCTGGGCGTAGAGCTCAACACCAGCAAACTCAACCGTACCGTGGTGTTCAACACCACCAACCCTTATTTCACCGACGACGGTGTGTCGCGCACCATCGATGTGTACCAACGCACCACCAAGCCCTACGTGGACTTGAACAGCTATTCCTTGGAAACCATGGGCGCGAGCGTGCGCTTTGGCGTTCCGTTCACTGAAACGGACACGGTGTTTTTCGGCGTCGGCGCAGACCGCACCACCATCGTGCCTGGCACGCTGCTGCCTACGGCCTACAGCGACTTTGCCGACCAATTTGGTTACACCACCAACGCAGTGCCGCTGACGGTGGGGTGGGCCCGCGATACCCGCGATAGCGGCTTGGTGCCGAGTTCGGGCCGCTTGCTGCGGGTCAACGGGGAGTGGAGTGTGGCAGGAGAGCTGCTCTATGCCCGGGCCACCACCCAGCTGCAGCAGTATTTCCCCTTGAGCAAGAAGATCACCTTGGCGCTCAACGGTGAAATGTCCTTGGGTGCTGCCACAACCGACAAGGCTTACCCGCTGTTCAAGAACTACTACTCTGGCGGTTTGGGCTCGGTGCGCGGTTTTGAGCAAGGCAGTTTGACCACGGCCACCCAGCGCGCCCAGGGCGCGGTGTCCACTGGTGGTGCTAAGAAGCTGACGCTCAACGCCGAGGTGCTGTCACCACTTCCCGGCGGCGGCAATGACCGTACGCTGCGCATGTATGCGTTCGTCGACGCGGGTGGCATCTACGGCGCGGACGAAACCATTCAACTTGGCGACCTGCGTTCCTCCTTTGGCGTGGGCATCAGCTGGATTTCCCCGGTGGGCCCCTTGCGCCTGGCGGTGGCACGTCCCATCACCAAATTCGATGGCGATAAAATGCAGTCACTGCAATTCCAGATTGGAACCTCTTTCTAATGAAACTCACATACAAGCTGGCGTCTGTCGCCGTGTTGCTGGCCTCCCTGAGTGCCAGCGTGATGGCCCAAGACTCCAAAATTGGCTATATCAACACCCAGCGCATTACCACCGAGTCGGTCATTGCCAAGTCGGCGCAGGCCAAGCTCGAACAAGAGTTCTCCAAGCGCGGCAAAGAGCTCGCCGATTTGCAGACGGCACTGAAGACCTTCAGCGAAAAATTCGAGCGTGACGCCCCCACGATGACGGAGTCCCAGCGTGCCAGCCGCCAAAAAGAAGGCGCCGAGCTCAACCGCGACTTCCAACGCAAGCAACGTGAATACCAGGAAGACCTGAACGGTCGGCGCAACGAAGAGTTGCAGCAAGTGTTAGACAAAGCCAACAAAGCCGTTAAAAAAGTCGCAGAAGACGAGAAGTACGACCTGGTCATCCAGGAGGTGGTGTACAGCAGTGCCAAGCACGACATCACCGAAAAAGTACTCAAAATCCTTAATGCTGCCGCTGCCAAGTAGGCCGCTACGGTGGCGCTGGCGTGTCTGAACTAAGGCTTGCCGCCATCGTCGCCGCGCTGGGCGGCGAACTGCATGGGGACGGCGAGCAGCTTATTTCAGGGCTGGCGCCCTTGGAGTCTGCCAGCCCCAGCCAGATCAGTTTCGTGAGCAATCCCCGCTACCAGCAACAACTTTTCAGCTCCCAGGCGGCCTGCGTCATCGTCGGACCTGCGCTGCAAGACGCGGCCTTGCGCAGGGGAGATTGCATCGTCACCGACCAACCCTATTTGTACTTTGCCCGGCTGACCCAGCTTTGGCGTGCCACTTTGCGGGCAGAACGCCCTCAACCAAGCGCGCTCGCAATCCACCCGTCCGCAGTGGTCGACCCGCAGGCAAGCGTTCATCCAAGCGCCCGCATCGGCGCCCTGTGCGTCATCGAGCGTGGCGCCCAGATTGGCGCGGGCACCGAGCTGCGCGCGCGCGTCACTGTGGGCGAAGACTGCGTGGTGGGCGCGCGTTGCCTTGTGCACAGCGGCGCAGTCATTGGTGCAGACGGTTTTGGCTTTGCGCCGGACGGCGAGCGCTGGGAAAAAATCGAGCAGCTCGGCGCCGTGCGCATCGGCGACGATGTGGAAATTGGCGCCAATACCTGCATCGACCGCGGCGCCTTGCAAGACACGGTGATCGAAGACGGTGTCAAGCTCGACAACCTGGTACAGGTCGGGCACAACGTGCGCATTGGTCGCAACACGGCTGTTGCCGGTTGCGCCGGTATTGCGGGCAGTGCCACCATAGGCGCGCAGTGCACGATTGGCGGCGGCGCGGTGGTGCTGGGCCACCTGCAGATTGCCGACCATGTGCATATCTCGGCGGCCACCGTGGTGAGCAAGTCGATCAAAAAACCGGGCCAGTACACTGGCTTTTTTCCGCTGGACGACAACGCCGCGTGGGAGCGCAATGCCGCCACCGTCAAGCAGTTGCACAGCCTGCGTGAACGCATCAAAAAACTAGAAAGCGAATCCCAACCATGATGAACATCCACCAAATTCTCAAACAGCTGCCGCACCGCTACCCGTTTTTGCTGGTGGACCGGGTACTGGAGCTCGACAAGGGCAAGACCATCCGTGCGCTGAAAAACGTCACCATGAACGAGCCTTTTTTTGAAGGCCATTTCCCGCACCGCCCGGTCATGCCCGGCGTGCTGATGTTGGAGGCCCTGGCCCAAGCCGCTGCTTTGCTGGCGTTTGATGCGCTGGGCACCTCGCCCAATGACGAGACGGTGTACTACTTTGCCGGTATCGATGGCGCCCGTTTTAAGCGTCCGGTGGAGCCCGGCGACCAGCTGATTTTGGAAGTGGAGTTGCTGCGCATGAAGGCTGGCATCTTCAAGTTCAAGGCCCGCGCTAGCGTGGCCGGAGAAACTGCCGTCGAGGCCGAACTGACTTGCGCTATGCGCGCGATTGACCCCAAGGCCTGAGCATGTCCGCGATTCACCCCACCGCCATCGTTGAGCCGGGTGCCCAACTGCATCCGTCGGTCACCGTGGGCCCCTACACGGTGATTGGCCCGCACGTGAAAGTGGGCGCGGGCACCACCATCGGTGCGCATTGCGTCATCGAAGGCCACACCACGATTGGCGCGGACAACCGCATCTTTCAGTTCAACTCGCTGGGCGCGATTCCGCAGGACAAAAAATATGCGGGCGAGCCCTGCGAGCTCATCATTGGCGAGCGCAACACCATCCGCGAGTTTTGCACCTTCAACATCGGCTCACCCGGCGATCTGGGCGTGACCCGCGTGGGCAACGACAACTGGATCATGGCCTATGTGCACTTGGCGCACGACTGCCAGGTGGGCAACCACACGATTTTTGCCAACAACGCGCAGCTCGCTGGCCACGTGGTGGTGGGCGACTGGGTGATTTTGGGCGGCTTTACCGTGGTGCACCAGTTTGTGCGCCTGGGCGCGCACAGCATGACGGCGATGTGCTCGCTCTTGTTTGCCGATTTGCCCCCGTTTGTCATGTGCCAGGGCCAGCCGGCGGCCGCACGGTCCATGAATTTTGAAGGTTTGCGCCGGCGCGGTTTTTCGCCCGAGCGCATTGCCGGTGTCAAAGCCATGCACAAAGCCCTGTACCGCGAAGACCTGACCCTGGAGCGGGCGCAGGCGCAAATCGCCGCGCTGGCCGACGCCCGCCCTGAGACTGCGCCTGACGTGGAAATGATGGTGGAGTTTTTGCGCCACGCCTCGCCCCAGCGCGGCATTGTGCGTTGACACCAGCGCCTGCGATTGATGCCCAGACGCCATGGCCATTGGCCATGGTGGCCGGTGAGGCCTCGGGTGATTTGCTGGCTGGCTTGCTGCTGCAGGCCTTGCGCGCGCGCTGGCCTGCAATGGTGGCTTCAGGCATTGGCGGGCCGCGCATGGAAGCGCAGGGATTTCAGGCCTGGTGGCCGCACCATAAGTTATCCGTGCACGGGTTCGGCTGGGACCTGCTGCTGCGCTACCGCGAAATTGTCGGCATCCGCAAGCAGCTCCTCAAGCGCTTGACCAATGAAAAGCCACGCTTGTTCATTGGTGTGGACGCGCCAGACTTTAATTTGCAGCTCGAAGAAAACCTGCGCCGCCAAGGCGTCAAGACGGTGCATTTTGTCTGCCCCTCGGTGTGGGCGTGGCGCCCGGAGCGCTTGGAGGTTATTCGCCGCAGCGTCGACCACGTGCTGTGTATTTTTCCGTTTGAGCCTGCGCTGCTGGCCCAGCACGGTATCGCGGCCACCTATGTCGGCCATCCCCTGGCGCAAGTTATTCCGGTAGTGCCAGACCGGGCGGCGGCGCGCCAGGCCCTGGGTTTGGCGCCAGACGACGACGTAGTGGCCATCCTTCCGGGCAGCCGCAAGTCTGAAGTGCGGCATTTGGCCAAGCGTTTTTTTGAGGCGGCAGCGCGCATTCAAGCGCTGCGCCCCGGCGTCAAATGTGTGGTGCCGGCCGTGCCGGGTTTGCAGGCGCAGATCGAAGCGGCCGCCCGCCAAAGCGACATGGGCCCGCAGATCCAGATCGTGGCCGGACAGTCGCACACGGTGCTGGCAGCCTGTGACGTGACGCTGATTGCCAGCGGCACTGCCACCCTAGAGGCCGCCTTGTTCAAACGCCCGATGGTGATCGCCTACCGCATGGGCGCTTGGTCGTGGCGCATCATGCGGCGCAAAAAACTGCAGCCCTGGGTGGGTTTGCCCAATATCCTGTGCCAGGAATTTGTGGTGCCCGAGCTCCTGCAAGACGCCGCGACAGCCCATGCGCTGGCCGCAGCGGTGCTGGACTGGCTGGACGCCAAACACCAGCAGCCTGAAAAGATGCAGGCGCTGGAGGCGCGCTTCGTTGGGTTGCACGCGTTGCTGCGGCGCGACACCGCCGTGTTGGCCACGCAGGCGATTGAGGATGTATTGAATGCCTAAGGCGGCAACACCCTTGCAGGCGAGTCTGGTCTGGGACGCCGGCGGCTTGGTCGCCGGGGTAGACGAGGCAGGACGTGGGCCCCTGGCCGGGCCCGTCGTAGCCGCAGCCGTCATCCTGGACGACCGCCATGCCATCCAAGGCCTGGCGGATTCCAAAAAACTCAGCGCCCGACGGCGTGAGGCCTTGTTTGACGAGATCCGCGCCAAGGCACTGTGCTGTTCGATTGCCCAGGCCAGTGTCGAAGAGATTGACACGCTCAATATTCTGCAAGCCACACTCTTGGCCATGCGCCGCGCGGTGATGGGCTTGCGCCTGCCGCCCAAGCTGGTGCTGGTGGACGGCAACCGCCTGCCGGTGCTCGATATTCGCGCTGAGGCCATTGTCAAAGGCGACGACAAGGTGCCTGCCATCTCGGCTGCGTCCATTCTGGCCAAGGTGAGCCGCGACCGCTGGTGCCTGGAATACCACCAGCAATTCCCCCAGTACGGCTTTGACCAGCACAAAGGCTACGGCACCGCCGACCATTTGGCCGCGCTGCGCCTGCACGGGCCTTGCCCCCAACACCGCCGGACCTTCAGGCCGGTCACGGACATATTGCGATGACGGACCCGCACACGATCGCCTCGCGCGACAACCCGCTGCTCAAAGAACTGCGCAAACTGGCCCAGGGCAACACCGCCTACCGCAAGACCGGGCGTTATTGGGTGGAGGGCGACCATTTGTGCAGCGCCGCGCTGTTGCGCGGCTTGCGTCCCACGATCGCGGTGTTTGCCCAGTCTTGCTGGACGCAGGTTTCCGCGCAGTTTGGCAGCGCAGCACCCAAAAACGTGGTGGTGCCCGACGCGCTGTTTTCTGAGATCAGCGGCCTGGAGTCGCCCGCCAAGCTGGGGTTTGTATTGGATTTGCCGTCCGGCGCCGCCATCGACCCGCAAGCGCCCACGGTCGTCCTGGACCGCGTGCAAGACGCGGGCAATGTGGGCTCGATTTTGCGCAGCGCGGCAGCTTTTGGCTTTAAGCAGGTGATTGCGCTGCAGGAAACCGCGGCCCTGTGGTCTCCCAAAGTGCTGCGCGCGGGCATGGGTGCGCACTTTGGCTTGGTGTTGCATGAAGGCGTACCGGAGGCGGATTTGGATGCATTGCTCGTGCCGCTGGTGGTCACCAGCTCCCACCAGGGCAGTTTGATCCAAGAGTTGCGCCTGCCTTTTCCCTGCGCGTGGGTGTTGGGCCATGAAGGGCAGGGCGTGCGCCCGAGCCTGCTGGAGCGCGCCCAGGTCCATGTTCGCATCGGCCAGCCCGGGGGCGAGGAGTCGCTCAACGTGGCTGCCGCTGCCGCCATTTGTCTGCACGCCAGCAGCATTGGCGCGCGCTAAGGGCCCAAAAGTCGCTGGGTTACAATGGTAGGCTTTCCATAAACCAGCCCGCCCAAGCGCTCGAAAAGCCCAATCCCCTTCGAAAAACAGCAGCCAAGATGGACTCTTGAGCGCGCTTGGGCGTACCCGTAACCCATTCGGAGAACCCAGTGCTTTTGTCTCTTCAGGGTAATACCCCCCCCGCCATTTTGGCGCTCGCAGACGGCACGGTCTATCTCGGCAATTCCATCGGGGCGGCAGGTTCCACCGTCGGTGAAGTGGTGTTTAACACCTCCATGACCGGCTACCAGGAAATCCTGACCGACCCCAGCTATTGCCAGCAGATCGTTACGCTGACCTATCCCCATATCGGCAACTACGGCACCAACCCGGAAGACGTCGAGTCGAACGCGGTGCACGCCGCCGGTTTGGTGATCAAAGACCTGCCGCTGGTAGCGTCCAACTTTCGCAGCACCCAGACGCTTAGCGCCTATTTGCAAGCCCACGGCACCGTGGCCATTGCCAACATCGACACCCGCCAGCTGACGCGCCAACTGCGCGAGCAGGGCGCACAAAACGGCTGCATCTGGGCCCTTGGCGCAGGCGAGACCGTAACGGATGCGGTGATCGCCCAAGCCGTGGCTGCGGCCAAGGGTGCGCCGTCGATGGCCGGCCTGGATCTGGCCCGCGTGGTCAGCGCCGACAGCAGCTACGCCTGGACCGAGTCCGAATGGACACTGGGCCAAGGCTACGGCCAGCAGACTGCGCCCAAGTTCCATGTGGTGGCATACGACTTTGGCGTCAAAAAGAACATTCTGCGCATGCTTAGCGAGCGCGGTTGCAAAGTAACCGTGGTGCCCGCCCAAACGCCAGCCGCCGAGGTGCAAAAGCTCCAGCCCCACGGCATTTTTCTGAGCAACGGCCCCGGCGACCCCGAGCCTTGCGACTACGCGATTGCCGCTGCAGCCGTGCTGATCGAATCCGGCGTGCCGGTGTTTGGCATTTGCCTTGGCCACCAGATCATGGCGCTGGCGTCTGGCGCCAAGACCTTCAAGATGAAGTTTGGCCACCACGGCGCCAACCATCCGGTCAAAGACTTAGGAACTGGGCGCGTCAGCATCACCAGCCAGAACCACGGCTTCGCGGTGGACGAAAAGACCTTGCCCGCCAATTTGCGCGCCACCCACATCAGCCTGTTCGACGGCACGTTGCAGGGCCTTGAGCGCACGGACAAACCGGCCTTTTGCTTCCAGGGCCACCCGGAAGCCTCGCCCGGCCCGCACGATATTGGCTACTTGTTTGACCGCTTTATCCGGGAGATGGAGTCGCGGGCATGAGCTTTTATGGCGTGACCGACCTGTGGACCTATGTGATTGGCGCCTTTGGCATCATTTTGCTGCCTGGCCCCAACTCGCTGTTCATCTTGTCGGTCGCGACAGCGCGCGGCGTCAAGCCGGGTTTTCAGGGCGCCTTGGGGGTGTTCCTGGGCGACACGGTGCTGCTGGCGCTGGTGGGCTTGGGCGCGGCGGGTTTGCTGCGCACCACGCCTGCGCTGTTCATGGTGGTGAAGTACGCGGGTGCGGCGTACCTGAGCTGGGTCGGCGCTCAATTGCTGCTGGCTGCCCTCAAGAAATGGCGCAGCGCGGATTTGCCCGCACACGCCGAGCCCGCGATTCCGGCGCACCTGGCGCAGCCCTTCAAACGCGCGCTCTTGGTGAGCCTGCTCAACCCGAAGGCAATTTTGTTTTTGCTTTCGTTTTTTGTGCAGTTCATTGACCCCGCCTACGAGACGCCGGTCGTGCCTTTTTTGATTTTGAGCGCCATCGTCATGGGCTTTAGCGCCTTGTATTTGTCGGTTTTGATTTTTGCCGGCGCCCGCCTGGCGCAAGGCTTTCGCTCGCGCCACAGGTTGTCGGCCAGTTTGTCCAGCGCCGTGGGCGCGGTGTTTGTCTGGTTCGGGGTCAAGCTGGCCAATGCCAGTCTGGCCTGAACGGCCGGCGCAATCACCTTCGGTTTTAGTAGTAACAGCGGCGGCGCCCGGTGCGCGGCCACACAAAAAGTAAAGAGCAGCAGAGAACATGCCAAAACGCAGCGACATTAAAAGCATTCTGATCATCGGCGCCGGGCCCATCATCATCGGCCAAGCCTGTGAGTTTGACTATTCCGGCGTGCAGGCCTGCAAGGCGCTGCGCGAAGAGGGCTACAAGGTCATCCTGATCAACAGCAACCCTGCGACCATCATGACCGACCCGGACACGGCGGACGTCACCTACATCGAGCCCATCACCTGGCAAACGGTGG
>CANFNE010000006.1 GCA_947448105.1 Burkholderiales bacterium | reverse complement strand
TGGCGCACCTGCAGGTCAATCGCCTCCACCGCAAAGTGGTTTTGGGCCTGCAACTCGGCGTTGTAGGCCAGCCAGACGTCCTGAAAATCAACAAACCAGCCGGACTCAGCAGTGTTCATGGTGCGCGCAGCCGGGTTTATTTTTTGGGCAAGACGTTGAGTTCGGCCTTGGAGGGCAAAAAGCTGGGGTTCCACACCGCGTCCGGGTTGATGCGGGTTTTGGTGTTGAAGGCGTCCGACACCTGCGATGCCATGAGCGCCAGGCGCGGTCCGTTGGCTTGGCCAAAACCCTCAGTGCGGGCGTTGGCGCTGTTGATGGCGGTGTCAATGGCGAGCTGCAGGCGGCGGGTTTCGAGCTCGGTGTTGATGATGCCGTCACGCGCCTTGACGTCAGCCACGGCAGACGCCGGGTTGCCGATCACGTCTTTCATGCCCTTGGCAAACGCGGCTAGGAAGGCTTTGACGGCGGCCGGGTTTTCCTTGATGAGCTTGGGCGAAGCGATGATGGCGTTGCCGTAGAGCTTGACGCCATAGGCCGGGTAGGGCAACACCACCACGTCTTCGGCCTTCACGCCACGCGCTTCTAGGTTGAGCAGCGAGGTAAAGGTAAAGCCGGTAATCGCGTCCACGTCGCCGCGCGCGAGCATGGTTTCCCGCAGCGGCGGGTCCATGGCAATCCACTGCACGCCATTGACCGCATTGGCCTTGGCAAAAATCGGAAACGCGCGCCGGCCGGCGTCAAACACGGGCGCGCCGAGTTTCTTGCCGCTCAAATCGGCTGGCGTCTTGATGCCCGACTTCTTGAGCGCCATGACTGAGGCCGGCGTGTCGTTGTAAACCATCATCACCGCCACCGGCTTGTTGGGCGCGTCGGCGTTGTTGGCGTGGAATTCCATGAGCGCGGCCGTGTCGGCAAAGCCCATGTCATAGGCGCCAGACGCCACCCGTGTGACGGTGCCGCCCGAGCCGTTGCCCGCGTCAATAGTTACGTCGAGCTTGGCGTCTTTGAAATAGCCCTTGGCCGCTGGTGTCAGAAACAGCGCGGCGGGGCCCTCAAAGCGCCAGTCGAGTTGGAACTTGATGGGGGTGGTTTGCGCAAATGCCATGCCGGTGGCCAAGCTGGTGGTGGCAAGTGCCAAGGCGCGCAAAAAAATTGGGGTTTTCATGGTGGAGATATTCCTTGCGTTTTGCGGTGGAGGTGCGGTTTTGGTTCAGCGAAACATGCTAGCAACTTTGGTGCCCGTTCTGGAAATGGAAAGGCCATTTTTCAAAACAAAGTTGCCCGGTTGCGCGGCAGACCGGTCGCCATCCCAGGGACCAGACTAAGCTGTATACACTTTCGAGCATTTGTAAACGCCGCTATTGAAGGAGACACTCCATGGGCCTGAGTACCCACGTTCTGGACACCATGCATGGCAGCCCCGCAGCGGGCATGCAGGTGGCGCTTTACACCACCTCTGCGCAGAGTGAATCGGCCACATTGGTTAAACGCATGGTGCTCAACGCCGACGGCCGCAACCCGGATGGCTTGCTGTACGACACGCAAACCCTCCAAAAAGGCACATACCGCTTGGTGTTTGACGTCTGCGCTTACTTTCGCGCCCGTGGCGTGGAACTGCCGGAGCCCCCGTTTTTGAACCAAGTGAGTCTGGATTTCGGGGTGGCCGACGTCAGCCAGCACTACCACGTGCCGCTTTTGGTCAGCCCCTGGAGTTACTCCACCTACCGTGGCTCCTAGGTGCAAGGCAATCGCGCCTGGTGTGCGCCTTGGGGGTTGTTAAAGCTGTCCCTCGGACAAAGTGTCGAGCTGGAAACGCCCGGTCTTGTGCCACAGCCAGGTCTCGGTATAAGTGACCTTGCCCAGGCGCACCGGCGCAGGGTAGGGCGCAGCGGCCCGCACGGTGCGCTCAATTTCGGCCATGACAGCGGGTACGTGCTGGGGCGCACGCATCCAGCGCACGTCCGTGACCGCGCCTTGCTGGTCAATATCGACTTGCAATACCCCCACCGCCTGCAACAGGGGCGGCATCTTGCCTTTGAAAATGCGCTCTCGCAGGCGCTCATAGAGGTGGGTGGCGGCGTCACGCCGGTAGTCCCGCGCGGTGTTTGCTTGCGATACATAGGTGGGCGTTGCCACCACGGGGGGCGCGGCAATTGCCACCGGTGCAGCAGGCTCCGGTGCCACGGCAACCGGAGCCGGTGGCGGTTTGACGGCCACGGGTGCGGGGGGCGGTGGCGCAGCACAGCCAGCGATGATGCTGGCCAGTGCCACGGTCCACAGCGCCTTGCGGCTTGTGTGGCGGCGGGTAGAAATCGGCGTCTCTGTCATGCGGTGTCCCCAACGGTATTGTTATTCACGGTCAATCAGCTCTTGCTTCAAAGTGCACCATGCCACGTTTAATCGCGCAATTTTTTTCGCAACTGGCGCACAGTAACGCCATTTTGGTGCGTGTGCAAGCCACGCAAGGCTCGGTGCCGCGTGAAGCCGGAGCCTGGATGGCGGTTTTTGCCGACTCCACCGTCGCCACCGTGGGCGGCGGTCGCCTGGAGCTGGACGCCACTGCCCATGCCCGCGCGCTGTTGCACAAGCCCAGCCTGGAGCGGCTTGTGCACTACCCGCTGGGCCCGAGCCTGGGCCAGTGCTGTGGTGGCCACGTCACGCTCGCGTTCACCCCCGTCAGTGCGCACGACCAGGCGAGGCTGGCGCTGGAGTTGCACCCGGTGCAGATGCCGGTGGCGCTGTTTGGCAGCGGCCACGTCGGCACGGCCATTGTTCAGGTGCTGGGTCTGCTGCCCGTGGCATTGACCTGGATCGACAGCCGCGACCAGCCCTTTCCCCCCGATCTGCCCATGGGCGTGTACTTCGAACACTCCAATCCCGTGCAAGACGCGGTAGCGCACCTGGCGCCGCAGTCGCGGGTATTGGTGATGAGCTTTAGCCACGCCGAAGACCTCGATATCGTCCAGGCCTGCCTGCTGCGCCAACGAACACGGGGTGACTTGCCGTTTATCGGCCTGATCGGCAGCAAGACCAAATGGGCTAAGTTTCGCCACCGTTTGGAGGCACGGGGCTTCAGCGCAGCCGAACTGGCGCACGTCACCTGCCCGATTGGAGTGGCGGGCATCTATGACAAACGCCCCGAAGTGATTGCGGTGGCAGTGGCGGCGCAGTTGTTGCTAGTTTCTGCCTAAGCAGCGCACCCTATCGCACCCTGCACCGCGCTGCCTACAATTTCCCCCACTGGAGAACCCCCGCATGCAATCGTATTTACTGGATTGGGCCAATTTGTTGTTGCGCTGGGCGCACGTGGTCACGGCCATTGCCTGGGTCGGGTCCTCGTTTTATTTTGTGTTTTTGGACAGCAGCCTCACGCCACCTGAGGATGAAGACCTCAAGCGCCAGGGGGTGAGCGGTGAGTTGTGGGCGGTGCATGGCGGGGGCTTTTATCACCCGGTCAAGTTCGCGGTGCGCCCGCCGCAGCTGCCTGGCCACTTGCACTGGTTTTACTGGGAAAGTTACAGCACCTGGCTTACCGGTTTTTCGCTGTTCACCATTTCTTACTTGTGGAACGCCGGTACCTACTTGGTCGATAAATCGGTGATGGACTGGTCGCCCCAAGCGGCGGTGGCCGTGGCGCTGGGCTTTTTGGTGGTGTTTTGGCTGGCCTACGACGCGCTGTGCCGCATCTTTGGCCAGCGCGAGGGCGGCGACCGCATGGTGGGCGCGCTGGTAGCGCTCTTGGTGTGCGCAGCCGCCTGGCTGGCCTGCCACTGGTTTGCCGGGCGCGCGGCCTTTTTGCTAGTGGGCGCCATGATCGCCACCAGCATGAGCGCCAACGTGTTCTTCTGGATCATTCCCGGCCAAAAAACCGTGATTGAGAGCATCCGCGCCAACCAGCCGGTGGACCCCATCCACGGCAAGCGCGGCAAGCAGCGCAGCGTGCACAACACCTATTTCACGTTGCCGGTGCTGTTTGCCATGCTCAGCAACCACTACAGCTTTACCTACACCAACCCGCACAACTGGCTGGTGCTCATTGCCATGATGTTTGCGGGCGCGGCCATTCGCCAGTTTTTTGTACTGCGCCACGGATTCAAGCTCGCGCGCAATCCGCACCCCTGGCCGTATGCCGCGGCCGGGGTGGTGGCTATTGTGGGTGTGGTGGTGGCGCTGGCCCCGGCGCCCCGGCCTGCGAGCGATGCTCCATCGTCTGCGCCGGTGGGCTACGCCGCTGTGCAGCCGATATTGGCCCAGCGCTGCTATACCTGCCATGCCGAGCAGGTGCAAATGAAAAATGTGCGGCTCGATTCGCCCCAGGCGGTGGCCATCCACGCCCAGGGCATTTACCAGCAGGCCGTAGTAACCCGCGCCATGCCCATGAACAATGCCACCCAGATCACCGAGGCCGAGCGTGAAACGCTCAAACGCTGGTTTGAGGGCGGCGCCAAGCTGGACTGATCAGGCACCTGCGCGCCCTGTAAATCAGCGCACAGTCAAGCGGCTCATGCCGCAGCGGGCTGCTCCGCGGGCAGGCCCTGCAGCTGCGTGCCGTGTGCTTGCACCAAGTCACGCAAGGCGGGTGACAAATCGTCCGCGTCACAGACGTCTACGCGCCAAGGCAGTGCGCTTTCTTCGAAGTCGGCGCGCAAGTGGGCCAGGGCCAGGTCATCAGCCCGTGTAACGCCCCACAAGGCAATGTCCAGGTCGGAATAAGGTTTGGCGCCGTTCCCAAACGGCCACTGCGCAACCCGTGAACCAAAAGCCAGAACACGCAAATGCGGTACGCGCCGCTGAAGCAGCGTCAGAATCTGCGTGCGCTGCGCTGGGGTGGCCTCAAGCATCGTGGCTTCCCTGGGCCTTAAGTTGCGCCATTAAGTCCAGCGCGTGCACTGCAAATTCCGGGATAACGGCTGCGACTTCTGCCGCTTTGGCCGCGTTGTAGGCGTGTGAGGTGGTATTGCGCTTGTCCCTAAACACCATCCAGGCATCCACATCGCGCACCAATCCCCTTTCGCCGCCATGGCGAATCAGCTCCCGAAAACTCATGGCGTCCACGCTTGCGGCATCGGGCAGGTCCAGCTCAAGCCGCCGTTTGAGCATCTTCCAGCTCAGTTCAAAGCAGTATTCAAAGCGTTGGATGCAGGCGTCGCGCAGCTCTTCGTCTTGCGCGCCCGCAGTCTGCCAGCGGTCAAGACCGCGGCCCAGCGACGCTAGCGCGTCCTGCAACGACTTCAAGTCGAGTGCGTGGCCCGGCGCAATCATGGGGCGATCTGACGGGTACTGCCGCCCAGCCGGGTGGTGTGAAGTCGTTCCATGCGCAAATCTCCAGCGTTTGTCTGACCATGATAGCGCCCTGCTCTGGGTGCGACACGATGGCGATCAAGCGTGCCGCACTGCGCAACCGCGGGATTGATCAGGCCGCGGGCACGCCGTGGTCGTACGTGGACACACCGCTGTGCTCCGGCCAACGGGGCAGCGTGCCCAGGCCCAGCAGCCCCAGCGCCATGCCGATGTGCAGCAAGTCGCCCGGCACCAGCACGCCAGGCACCGCCACCTTGGCGGCAAACAACACCAGGCCCGCCAGCATCAAGGCGCCTGCCAGTGCGCCACGCCACAGTCCGGCGCGCGCCAGGGTCACGACGATGGCGATAACGGACAGAACGGCCAGGCCATCGGCCACCACCCGCTTTTGTCCGGCGCCCACGATCAGTACGCCCAAGACCGCCATCACGCACATGAAAATCCAGGCAAAGCGCGTGCTGCGCGTCACCAGTGCATCTGGCCAGACCAAGGCCACCGCCAGCAGCGGAAACGCCGCCATCGCGCCCAGCATGGACGCAAATTGGTGCCAGGTGGGTAAGGGGTAGACACCCGAGAAACGCAACACCCCGAGCACAGCGGCAGTGGCAAACAGCGCGCTGGCCAGGCGCAGCGCCACCGGCGCCTGCGCGCGGCTGGCCAGCCACAGGCTCACCAGGCACAAGAAACCATCGGTCAAGGCCAGACTAGACATGGGCTGCTCCTTGCACGCGGGGGTGCAGCCAGGCATAACCCAGCGCGCCATAGACCAGCACCATGGCGCCCGAGAAGCTAAAGCGTTGCACGGGCGTAAAACCTTTTTGCGCAAACAAGAAATACATCAGCAGCAGCGAGCCGATCACGGTCGCAGCCAGCGCCACCTGACGCATCACTTGGGGCGCGGGGGTCACAAAGCGCACAAATTTGTGGGCCTCAAAATGGGCACTCGCGGGCGGCGCTCCGGGCGGCTGCCAGCCGGGTCCGGCAAAGAAGCACATCAGCTTGTTGCGCCAGCCGGCTGTGGCGCGCGCCTGCGCCACGATGGCAAAGTAATGGTGCACATTGCCCCAAACCGGGTTCCAGCTGTGCAGCGGTTTGCGCACGCCGTACATGGGTTCTTCGTCGGCGCGCTCGTCGGCGTAGGTGCCAAACATGCGGTCCCAGATGCTCAAAATGCCGCCGTAGTTTTTGTCAATGCAGTAGTCGTTTTGGCCGTGGTGCACCCGGTGGTTCGAAGGGGTGACCAAAAACAGCTCCAAAAAGCCCAGGCGACCGATCAGCCGCGTGTGCACCCAAAACTGGTACACCAGGTCAATCACCGCCACCGTCAAAAACACCTTCACCGGGAAACCCAACAAAGCCAGCGGCACATAAAACACCCAGCGAAAGTAAAAGCCGGTGGACGACTGGCGCATGGCGGTAGACATGTTGAACTCTTCGCTGCTGTGGTGCACCACATGCGCTGCCCACAAGATGTTCAC
Source organism: Burkholderiales bacterium (assembly GCA_947448105.1). Classification (GTDB taxonomy): domain Bacteria; phylum Pseudomonadota; class Gammaproteobacteria; order Burkholderiales; family Burkholderiaceae_C; genus Allorhodoferax. The sequence continues at coordinate 21,787 of CANFNE010000006.1, read as the reverse complement.
CTCGTGGCCGCTGCGGTGCACCCAGTAGTAAAAAAAGTCATACAACACCAGTGCCAGCACCCAGGTCAGCGGGTTGCTGGTGTCCCAGGTAAAAGCACCAAAGCGCTCTACCAAGATCGCGTACATCGCCACGCTGATGGCGCCGCCAATGGTGTTGACGAACTGGCTTACCGTGCCAATGTTCATGGACGTGAGCGTGTCCTGAAACCGGTAGACCTGCACCCCGCGCCGGTGCGCCACCCACAGCTCAATGGCGACCAGCAAAAAGAAAACGGGTATGGCAAACAGATAGGGGCTCATGGGCAGGGCTCCGGAAGTGGGTGGAGTAAAGGTTCTAAAACACGGACTATATGTCTAATTTAGCCGATTGTGCGTTGCGATGCGGCGATATTGCACGCCTTGGCTTCTCCACAGGAGGGCTGCTTGCGTTCGCCCGCAGCGTTTGGGTGGCTCTAGAAGGTGAGGGGTTTGGGGTTCGTTGGTGGCTTGGAGGCCGGGCACAGTGGATTTAAGGAGGCGCTGCAGCGCGGTGCCGGTGTTCGGTGGCGTCGCCTCGCGCCCAGGATGCGCGGCGCGGCTCGGGATGGGTTTAGGGTGTCGGCAAAGGCGCGTCGTCGGCGCTGTGCGGTGGAGTCGCCGGTTCGCGTGCAGCTTCGGCCGGCGGCAGCACGGTCATGTTGGATGGCATGTCGCTGGCAGGCGGCGCCTTGGGCTTGGTCAGCTCGTCAATGGCTTCGTCGATGATGCCGCCTACCAAACTGTCGAGCATTCCCTTGGCCAGCTGTTCAAACATGCCACCGGAGTACTTTCTTTCTGGCGGGGGAACGTATTTCTCGCTGACGCCGCACTCCCGCCGTTGCGCGGTCGAGCCTATGTAATAGGTGTTGCAGGTCGTGGTGGTTTCAAGCGTGCCCCAGCGCCCGCCGTTGGGTGCGCGCACCTTTTTCGAGCTCATGGTGGTTTCGGTGTTGGTCCAGGGAAGGTTGGAAAGGCCTTCGGCGCAGCCGGTGCAAAGCACCGCGATGGCCAGGGCCAGGGTCAGGCGGGAAACAGGGGGCATGGAGGTGTTCGAATAACAGAGCACAACGAAGGCGTTGCACTCCATCAACGAATAAGCCTCCAATAAGTTGACGGTTTTTTTATTGAAAATTAAATTTCGTTGTGCATTGGTGCCACGGGCGGCCTGCCAAACCAGTCCCGTCAGTGCCTTGCGCCCTGGGCCGAAATCCCTAGCTGCCCAGCACCAGCCGCAGCGCCAGCCCCACAAACACCATGCTGGCCAGGCGGTTGAGCCGCACTTGGGCGCGTTGCGAGTCTTGCAGCAGCTGGCCAAAGCGCCCGGCCAGCAGGGCTATCGCGCCAAAAGTGAACAAGGTGGCGAGCATGAAAACGCCGCCGAGCTGCAAGATCTGCAGCGCCACGGCGCCGCGTGCGGGTTCGACAAACTGCGGCAAAAAGGCCAGAAAAAACAAGGCGACTTTGGGGTTGCTGATGTTCATCAGCATGCCGCGCAAATAGGTTTGGCGGGCACCCAAAGCCGGCGCTGCATCACCCCCGGGCAGGCCTGCGGGGGCGCGCCAAGAGAGCCAGGCCAGCCAGAGCAAATAGGCTGCGCCCAATACCTTGAGCACGGTAAACGCCGTTGCCGACGCCGCCAGCAGCGCCGCCAGTCCCAGTGCTACGGCGGCGGTGTGAAACAGCAGCCCGCTACACAAGCCCAGCACCACCAAAAGCCCGGCGCGCGCTCCGTGCACCGCCGCGTGCAGCAGCACAAACACATTGTCTGGCCCCGGCACCAGGGCCAACAGCACGGACGCGGCGAAAAACGCCAGGGCGGTGTCGCCGCTGAGCAGTGCCACCGGTTTAGCCCACCCGAGCGGCCAGGGTTTGGGCCATGGCGTTGTGCTGCTCAATCAGCGGCCACAGGTCTACCGTGGTCAACTGGCCGTCGTGCACCACGACGCGACCGTTGACCACGGTGTAGGCGGCGTTGGCACTTGCGCACAACATCAGGCTGGCCACGGGGTCGTGCACCGCAGCGCCGGCAAACTGCAGGCTGCGCAGGTCAAAGAGCGCCATGTCGGCGCACATGCCGACCTTGATTTGCCCGATGTCGCTGCGCCCCAGCACCTCGGCGCCGCCGCGCGTGGCCAAGGCCAGGGCGTCGCGGGCGGTCATTTCCATGGGTGCGGTGTCGCAGCCAAACTGGGTGCGGCCTTGGGCGTCTCGCGTGGGCGCCTCTAAGGATTTGCGCAGGCGTGCCAGCAGCATGGCCTGGCGCGCCTCGCCCAGCAAATGCGCGCCGTCGTTGCTGGCGCTGCCGTCCACGCCCAGGCCCACCGGCACGCCAGCGGCCAGCATTTTTCGCACTGGCGCGATGCCACTGGCCAGGCGCATATTGCTGCACGGGCAGTGCGCCACACCCGTGCGCGTGGCGGCAAACAGGCTGATGCCTTCGTCGTCGAGCTTGACGCAGTGGGCGTGCCACACGTCGTGGCCCAGCCAGCCCAGCTCTTGGGCATATTGCGCGGGCGTGCAGCCAAATTTTTCGCGGCTGTAGGCGATGTCATGGTCGTTCTCGGCCAGATGCGTGTGCAGGCGCACACCGTATTGGCGCGCCAGTTCGGCTGAGGCCTTCATCAGGTCGCGGCTCACGCTAAACGGCGAGCAGGGCGCCACGGCCACTTGGGTCATCGCACCATGGGCGGCGCTGTGGTAGCGCTCCACTACGCGCTGGGTGTCTTTGAGGATCGCGTTTTCGTTTTCCACCAGGTGGTCGGGCGGCAGGCCGCCCTGGCTTTGCCCCACGCTCATGCTGCCGCGCGTGGCTACAAAGCGCATGCCGATGGCGCGCGCGGCTTCGATGCTGTCGTCCAGCGTCACGCTGTTGGGGTAGATGTAGAGGTGGTCGCTGCTGGTGGTGCAGCCACTGAGCAGCAGCTCGGCCATGGCGACCTGGGTGCTGGTGTAAATCATGTCGGGCGTGAGCCCCCCCCAGATGGGGTACAGGCCGCGCAGCCAGCCAAATAGTTCGGCGTTTTGCACCGCCGGAATCGCCCGTGTGAGCGACTGGTACATATGGTGGTGGGTGTTGACCAGGCCGGGAATGAGCAGGTGGTGGCGCGCGTCGATCACCACGTCGGCCGTGTGCGGCAGCGTGTGCACAGGGCCAATGGCCGCAATCTGCCGGTCGCGCACCAGCACCGAGGTGTTGTGCAACTCGCTGCGCGCATCGTCTTGGGTGGCCACGGTGTGGGCGTTGTGGATGAGCAGGGTGGACATGCGGGCATTGTGCCGCAGGCCCTGGGCCGCCATGCTCGAGCGCAGCCTGTCGCACGTCGCGCCCTATGATCAAGGCATGTACGCCCCAATGACCGCCCCCACGACGTTTCCATCGCCTACGCAACAGCCGCAGGCGTTCTTGCAAACCCTGTTCCAGGCTGCAGTGAATCGCGCCTTGCCGCTGCACAACACGGCTGCGTTTTTGCCTTCGCCGCCCAAGGGCCGCACCCTGGTGCTGGGCGCGGGCAAGGCCGGTGGCGCCATGGCGCAGGCGGTCGAAGCGCTCTGGCCGACGGATGCGCCGCTGTCGGGCCTGGTGGTTACACGCTACGGCCACACGCCGCCCCGCCCGGCGGGCCTGGCCCCGCGCATTGAAGTGGTGGAAGCCGCCCACCCCGTGCCTGACGCCGCAGGGCTGGACGCGGCGCAGCGCATCCTGGCCCTGACCCAGGGGCTGACGTCAGACGACCTGGTGCTGTGCCTGATATCGGGTGGTGGCTCGGCCCTGCTCACGCTGCCGGCCGAGGGCTTGAGCCTGCAAGACAAACAACGCATTAACCAACAGCTGCTGGAGAGCGGCGCCCACATTGGCGAGATGAACTGCGTGCGCAAACACCTCTCGCGCATCAAGGGTGGGCGTCTGGGTGCAGCGTGCGCGCCTGCGCGGGTGGTGACCTTGACCATCAGCGACGTGCCCGGCGACGACCCGTCCACCATCGCCAGCGGCCCCACGGTGGCCGACGCCAGCACCTGCGCCGACGCGCTGGACATCTTGCGCCGCTATGGCTTGGAAGTGCCTGCCTTGGTACAACAGGCTTTGGAGGCGGGCGCGCTGGAAACGCCCAAGCCCGGCGACGCCGCCTTTAGCGGCCATGGCCTGCACCTGATCGCCACGCCCCAGCAAAGCCTGCAGGCCGCTGCCGACGCAGCGCGTGCGGCGGGCATTGCCGCCTACATCCTGAGCGACGAAGTAGAAGGCGAATCGCGCGAAGTGGCCAAGGTGCACGCAGCGTTGGCGCGCGCCGTGGCCAAAGGGCAGGGCGCATTCCAAAAGCCCTGTGTGATGTTGAGCGGCGGCGAAACCACGGTGACCATCCGCTCCCGCGCGCCTGGCGCGATCAAAGGCAGGGGCGGACGTGCCGGCGAGTTTTGCATGGGCCTGGCGCAGGCGCTGCAAGGCATGGACGGCGTCTGGGCGCTGGCCGCCGACACCGACGGCATTGACGGGGTAGAAGACAACGCGGGCGCCCAAGTCGCGCCCGACACCCTGGCGCGCGCCGCAGCGCTGGGCCTGAAGATCACGGACCATTTGCAACGCAACGACGCCTACGGATTTTTCTCCGCGCTGGACGATTTGGTAGTGACCGGCCCCACGCACACCAATGTGAACGACTTCAGGGCGGTATTGGTGTTGTAGGACGCGGGCGCAGCAGAAGAAAAGGCCTCAAAAGAGGCCTTTTTACTGGGATAAACGCCGCCGCTACTTTGCGCTTGGCGTGCCGCTGGGCGCAGCAGCTCTCTTTTGGTTGAACTTCTGCGCCGCTTCTGCGAGCTTGCGCTTGCGCTCTACGTTCAGGCGCTCCACCTCCGCGCGGGTGTTCTTTTTCATGTGGGGGTCTTTGCCGAATACGCCTGCCATAGTGCTTGCTTCCTTTGCTTTCAGTCTAACCGAGGGGCAGTGGCTGGCGCGTAGCCCGCCAGCGACCGCTCTTGGGGCACACCTCGCCCGGCGCACCGTGGTGCCAGACCTGTTCATCTTGGAGTTGCGCCGCGGTGCGCCGGGCGGTGTCAAAGCGGATGCCAAGTACTTGGGCAAGTGCCGGGTGGGCTATTGGCAGTTCCCAGGTCAGGAACACCTGGCAGCCGTCGGCGCTGGGCGCAAAGTCACCGGCGTCAAAGCCGCTGGCGTGGCGTGCAATGACGCCGTGCGGCTGAGCGGTGTCAAACAGCACCACCGTGCCCCGGCGCAGTGGGATGCGTTGGCCGCTCAAGGGGAAGTGCAGGTCTTGGGCCCGGTCATCGCCCAAGAACAGATTGCAAAACGCCGCGCCGCCGTATTGCGCGCCGTCGTGGTGGTAGCGCGCGCCACGGCAGGCCATCAGCGCCACCGCACTGCTGGCCAGCAGGTCGTGCAGGCCCAGGCTGCGCGTCCAGTCAGAGGCGGCTTGCACGCACCGGCCATAGCCTGGCCAGCGCATGCGGGCGCGTGCCAGAGGCAGGGATTCGACGTCGCCGGATTCGAGCCCCAGCTTGTGGGTGATTTCGCGCGCCCAGTCGGCCAGCAGCCGGGGCTCGGGCGGCGGCACGTCCACCTGGCCCGAGAGCACCGTCGCGCTCACGCTGCGGCTGCGCAGGGTCTGGCCGTCGCGGTAAAAGGCGGCTGCGTCCGCGGTGCTGTCTTGGGGTGACGGCTGGTTCATCGCGGGGCCCGCGCTTAAGCGCTGTAGGCCAGGCCCGAGGCCACACCGCCAAACAAATCGCCTTCCACCAGCGGCACGCCCACAAACGCCGCTTGCAATGCAGCCTGAAAAGGCCGCAGTGCCGACGAGCCCCCGGTCAGGTAAATGGCGTCAATCGCCTGCGGGGCCAGACCTGCGGCTTGCACGCATGCGCACGCACAGTCCACGGTGCGCGCCAGCAGCGCTTGCAGGTGGTCTTGGATACCGCTGGCCGTCATGGCGGCATGCAAGCCGGGTTCGACATAGGCCAAGTCAAGGTTTGTGTTGGCATGGCTTTGCGAGCAGCGGATCTTGGCCTGCTCCACGTCGTGCGCCAGGTGGTGGCCCAGGCGCTGCTGCAACACCTGCATGAGGCGCTGGTGCAACGGGGGATCGGCGTAATTGGTCCACAGCGCTTGCGCTTGCGCCAGGGCGCGCGGCTGGTAGAGCCAGTGGATCAGGTGCCAGGTGGATAAGTCAAAAAACACGCGGTTGGGCACCTCGCGCCCTTGCGGCCCCAGGTGGCCGTAGCCCAGCAGCGGCATGACCAAGTCCAGGCTGAGTTTTTGGTCAAAGTCGGTGCCACCCACGTGCACGCCGCTGGTGGCCAGCACGTCGTGCAGGCGATTGGGCAGTCGCATGCGCTGCGGGCCCAGGCGCACCACGGTGAAGTCGGACGTGCCGCCGCCCAGGTCGGCCACCAGCACGGTTTGCTCGCGGTCCAGGCGGCGCTCGTAGTCCAGGGCCGCCGCGATGGGTTCGAGCTGAAAAGTCACTTCTGTAAACCCGACCGCCTGTGCCGCCTGCTGCAAGGACGCCTGCGCCAGCGCGTCGCGCGCCGGGTCGTCGTCCACAAAATGCACGGGCCGGCCCATCACAACCCGCGTGGGCGCGCTGCCCAGGCTGTGCGCGGCACGCTCGCGCAGCGTAGCCAAAAAGGTGGCGATGATGTCCTGAAAGCTGATCTGCCGGTGGTTGACCTCGGTGGTTTCCAGCAGCAGCGGGCTTCCCAAGAGGCTTTTGAGCGAGCGCATCAGGCGCCCCTCGGTGCCTTCCAGGTAGTGCGTCACGGCGTCGCGGCCAAAGTGGGTGCGCAGGTCTTCGCTGTTGTAGAACACGGCCGTGGGCATGGCCAGCGCCTCGCCTTCGAGCGCAATCAGGCGCGCAGTGCCGCCGGGCGCGGCCCAAGACACCGCCGAATTGGAGGTGCCGAAATCGATGCCGAGCGTGCCCGGCGGGGAAGGAGTCATGGCGTTTCAGGCCCCCAGCAGCAGCAAATTCAGGCCCTGGGGTGCAAATTGGTTGAAATCTCGGTCTAGCGTGACCAGGTGCAGGCCGCCAGCGATGGCAAAGGCGGCCAGGTAAGCGTCCATCCAGACCTTGGGCGAGGCCGTGTCGCGCGCGGCCAACTGGCGCCACAGCGCCAGCACGCCGGGTGCCTCAATCAACGCGCAGACCTGTGGCAAGGCCTGCAGCGCGTCCAGCGCTTGCAAGGCGGCGCGGTTGCTCATGCCCTGCGCGCCATAGGCCTTGAGCAGCGCCGGCGTGGTGGCCAAGCGCAAAAAACTTTGCTCGGTGGCGCGGCACCAGGCGGCGGGCTGCTGGGCGCTGGCGTTTTGCAGCGCCTGCTGGGCCTGGGCATGAAAAGGGTGGGTGGTAAAGATGGCAGCCAGCCACACATTGGTGTCAAACAGGGCGGCTGGCACGCTGCAAGTCCTCGGCAGTTTGGGCTTCTTGCTCCATTGATAGCAAGTCTTGCAGCCCCATGGCCGTGGCCGGGGCGTTGGCATTGCAGCGGATGGTGGGCAGGCCATTGGGCGCTGTTTGCACCATGGCGCCCTGCGGCGGCGCTTGTGGCGTCTGCTGGGGCGCCATTCCCAAGCCCTGGCGCAGAAAGTCGGCCACCAGGTCGCGCAGCGTGCGCCCTTGCAGCAGCGCGCGCATTTTCATGGCGCGCACCAGCTCGTCGGGCAGGTCGAAGGTGGTTTTCATGCGGGCAAGTTTACCAGTTAGCTGGTTTTACGGCTTGCTGGCTCAGGTTCGCACCGCCTGAGGCACGGCCCTTGGGCGGGGATGGAAGGGCTGCGTCAGGGCGCGATTACGCTACGGGCCGCGCCAAACCCGCCGCCCGCACCGCCTCCAGCGCGTCTTCGCGCCACCAGTCCAGGGCGTAGTAATAGGCTTCCCACACGCAGGTGCCACAGCCCCGGCCGCAGCAGGTGGTGGGCCAGGGGGGCGGCTCGCGCAGGCTTAAACCCAGTTGCGCGGCAATGGCTTGCACGGCGGCCTGCATGTGCGCGCCGACTTCGGTGCTGTTTAAGCGCTGGTCTTCAATCTGCTTGAGCAGCGCGTGGGTAATCACCATGGACAGCGGGAGGGTCAGCGCTGCACCGCCCACAGCACGTTTTCTGCCGTGGCGGGCGCGTTCAGGTGCACCGGACCGTTCGCCGGACCGCGCGCCTGGGCCACCGCATCGCGCAGCGCCTCAAACACGCTGATGGCCAGCATGAAGGGCGGCTCGCCTACGGCTTTGGAGCCAAACACATTGTCTTCGCGGTTGGGTTCGGGCCACAGGTCTACCTTGAAGTGCGCCGGCACGTCGCCCGCCGTGGGGATTTTGTAGGTGCTGGGCGCGTGGGTGGAAAGCACGCCCTTGTCGTTCCACACCAGTTGCTCGGTGGTCAGCCAGCCCATGCCTTGGACAAAGCCGCCTTCGATCTGGCCGATGTCCAGGCCCGGGTTGATGCTGCGCCCCACGTCGTGCAGGATGTCCACCTTGAGCACCCGGCTCTCGCCGGTGAGCGTGTCAATGGCCACTTCGGTGCAGGCCGCGCCGTAGGCAAAGTAATAAAACGGCCGTCCGGTAAGTGTGGTTTTGTCGTAATGGATTTTGGGCGTGCGGTAAAAGCCGTCGCTCCAGAGCTGGATGCGGTTGGCGTAGGCCATTTGCACCACGGCGTCAAAGCTGCGCGTGGCGGTGGGCGACACCACTTGCCCGCCTTTGAATGCAATGGCTCCGGCGCCGCAGCCGTCCAGCCCGCACACAAAAGCGGCCAGGTTGTCGCGCACATGGCGGGCGGCAAACTGGGCGGCGCGGCCGTTGAGGTCGGTGCCGGCCGACGCAGCCGTGGCCGATGCGTTGGGAATGGCGCTGGTGTCGCTGGCGCTGCACAGCACGCGCTCAAAAGGCACACCGAGTTCGTCGGCCACGATTTGCGTGATCTTGGTGTGCAGGCCTTGGCCCATTTCGGTGCCGCCGTGGTGGATGCGCACACTGCCGTCTAGGTAGACATGCACCAAAGCCCCGGCCTGGTTGAACAAGGTGGCGGTAAAGCTGATGCCAAACTTGACCGGCGTAATGGCCAGCCCGCGCTTGAGGATGGGGCTCTTGGCGTTCCAGGCCGCCATGTCGGCGCGGCGCTGGCGGTAGTGCGAGGTGGACTCCAAGGTCGCGAGCAGGGGTGCGAGGATGTTGTCCTCCACCTTCATTTGGTAGTGCGTGGTGTCGCGGCGCAGCACGGGGTGGGCGGCGCCGCTTGCCGGGTCGGTCAGCGCCTCGTCGCTGTACAGATTGCGCATGCGCACATCGAGCGCGTCCTGGCCCAGGTAGCGCGCGATGTCGCCCAAAATGGCCTCAATCACTACCACGCCCTGGGGCCCGCCAAAGCCGCGAAAGGCGGTGTGGCTTTGGGTATGGGTTTTGCAGCGGTAGGAGGCAATCGCCACGTTTTCCAGAAAGTAGGCGTTGTCGCTGTGGAACACCGCGCGGTCCGCCACCGGGCCCGACAGGTCGGCGCTAAAGCCGCAGTTGGCCGCCATCGTCAATTCCAGCGCCGTGAGCCGCCCGGTGGCGTCAAAACCGGCTGTGTATTCGTAGGCAAAGGGGTGGCGCTTGCCCGTAACCATAAAGTCGTCGTCGCGGTCCAAGCGCAGCTTGACCGGCGCCTTGAACTTGTGGGCGGCGATTGCCGCCCACACCGCCACATGGCCAGCCTGGGTTTCCTTGCCGCCAAAGCCGCCGCCCATGCGCCGGCATTCCACCCGTACCGCGTGGTTGTGCAGGCCTAAAGCGTGTGCCACCCAGTGCTGCACTTCGCCCGGGTGCTGGGTGCTGCTGTAGACCGACCACTGGCCTTGCGCATGCGGCACGGCGTAGGCCACCTGGCCCTCCAAGTAAAAGTGCTCTTGCCCGCCCACTTCCAGGGTGCCGCGCAGCGTGTGCGTGGCGTTTTCCAGACCGGCTTTCACGTCACCCCGGTGCACGTGCACGGGCGGCAGCACATAGCTTTGCGCGGCCAGCGCGTCTTGCACCGTCAGGATGGCGGGCAGGGCGTCAATGTGCAGCGCCACCTTGCGCGCGGCGCGGCGCGCCTGCATTACGGTGCGCGCCACCACCAGGCCAATCACCTGGCCCACGTGCTGCACCGTGTCGATGGCAAACACCGGCTCGTCGCCGGCAAAGGCGGCCAGCATCGGGTCACCGGGAATGTCGGCGCTCAAAACCACGCCGACCACGCCGGGCATTGCGAGTGCGGCGCGCGCGTCCACGCCGCGCAAATGGCCATGGGCCTGGGTGGACAAGATGGGCGCCGCGTGCAAGGTGCCGCGCAGCTCGGGCATGTCGTCAATATAGGTGGCGGCGCCCGCCACCTGGGCCAGCGCGCTTTCATGGGCGATGGTGCGGCCACTGGCGGGGGTGCTGGAGGATGTGCTGGGGGGGACCGCTGGCGTGCTGGCATTGGCCGCTGGTGATGGCGCCGCTGCGGCGGACTTGGCCCGCAGGCCCGTCTTTGCAGTCTTGCGGGCTTGGGTGGGTGCGGCGTTTTTCATGGCTGTGCGCCCTCCAGGTCTAGTGCGGCCAGGGCCTGCAAGTCGGTGCGCGGCGTGCCCTGGCTTTCCAGCCAAAAGCGCCAGAGCAAATTGCCCAGTACTTCGCTGCGGTAGGCGCCGCTGGCGCGCATGTCAGAAATCGGCGCGAACTCGGCGCGCAGGGCGGCCATGGCGCTGCGCACCGTGGCCTCGGTCCAGGGCTGGCCCACGAGTGCAGCTTGGGTTGCGCGTGCGCGCACCGGCGTGGCGGCCACGCCACCGGCGCCGACCGATGCGCGTACGACACGCCCATCCTGAAGCTGGAGATTGAGCGCCAGGCAGACCGCAGAAATATCGTCCTCCAAGCGTTTGGAAATTTTGTAGACGCGGCACAGTTCGCCGCTGCTCGCCTTGGTTTTGCTGCGAACTACGGGCATCGGTTTGGGTACCTTGATCCAGCCCAGCACTTCGTCCGGGCGCAGGGCGGTTGTGCGGTAGGCCAGGTACAGGTCTTCGATGGGCATTTCGCGGTAGCCGCTGACACTTACCAGCACCACGTTGGCGCCCAGGGCAATAAGCAGCGGCATGGAGTCGCCAATGGGTGAACCGTTGGCTACGTTGCCGCCCAGGGTGCCCGCGTTGCGTACCGGCAGGCCGGCAAAGCGCTGGGCAAAACTTTGCAACTGCGGCCGCTGCGCCACCAGGGCGGCAAAAGCGTCCGTCAGATTCACCGCCGCACCAATCGCGATGTGGTGCGGGTAATCGTCGATCTGGCGCAGCTCGTCCACCCGGGTCACATCGAGCACCTGGGCAAAGTCGCGGTGCTGCTTGGTAATCCACAAACCCACGTCGGTGCAACCGGCCACGACTTGGGCCTGCGGATAGGCGTGGCGCAGCGCCAGCAGCGTGGCCAGGTCGGCGGGTGCGGCGTAGGCGTCCACCCTGGGTTTTGGGGTGCGCTTGGGCGCGGGTTTGACCGGCGCCAACGCGGCGGCCTCGGCCTGCGCCACGTGGGCCAGGGCGCGCAGGCCGCTGCGCACTTCCGGGCTGTCCAAGGGCTGGCGCGGCAGTTGCGCCATGGCTTGGGCGGCGTCGAGAATCGGGCGGTAGCCGGTGCAGCGGCACAAATTGCCCGACAGCGCTTGGGACGCCACCTCGCGGCTGATGGCGCGTTTAGGGTGCTGTTCTGAGAGCGCCGCCAGGCTCATGACAAAGCCCGGCGTACAAAAGCCGCATTGCGATCCGTGGCACTGCGCCAGCGCGGTTTGCGCGGGATGCAGGCTGCCGTCGGGCGCCGCCAGGTCTTCCACCGTCCACAGCGCCATACCGTCTACCGAATGCGCCAGCTTGATGCAGCTGTTGACCGCCTGCGTGTGCAGCTTGCCAGCGCGCAATTCGCCCACCACCACGGTGCAGGCGCCACAGTCGCCTTCGCCGCAGCCTTCTTTGGTGCCGGTGCAATGCAGGTCTTCGCGCAGCACTTCAAGCAGGGTGCGGGTGGGCGCCACCTGCGCCAGCGTGTGCACAGTTCCGCCCTTGATAAACCGAACGGGCTTGCAATTTGCTAGTGTGTCCATCAACCGTGTCCTTTGTGCCTCAAATTGGTGCAAGGGTAAATCAGGTCTTCACCGTCCTGCCCAAGCCGTTAGCATACGCATTCATCCACCGCCGGTAACCCGCAGTCACGTTTCCCCCTCCAAAAGCCGCATGATCGCCCCCCGCCTGCAACTTACTGGTATTACCAAAGCCTATCCGGGAGTCGTTGCCAACAGCGATGTGGCGCTCACGGTGCTACCTGGCCAGACCCATGCGGTGCTGGGTGAAAACGGCGCGGGCAAGTCCACGCTGATGAAGATCATCTACGGCTCCATCAAGCCCGATGCCGGCCAGATCGCCTTTAACGGCCACGTGGCCCAGGTACGCAACCCCAAAGAGGCACGCGCTTTGGGCATCAGCATGGTGTTTCAGCACTTCAATCTCTTTGACACCATCACGGTGGCAGAAAACGTCTGGCTCGGCTTGGACAAAAGCCTGAGCCTGGACCAGGTGACCCGCAGCATTGCCCAAAAAGCCGCGCAGTACGGCCTGGACATTGACCCCGAGCGCCCGGTCCACACCCTGGGTGTGGGCGAGATGCAGCGGGTGGAAATCATCCGCGCGCTGCTGACCAACCCCCAGTTGCTTATCCTGGACGAACCGACCTCGGTGCTCACGCCCCAGGCGGTGGAAAAACTGTTTGTGGTGCTCAGGCAACTCGCGTCTGAGGGCTGCAGTATTTTGTACATCAGCCACAAGCTCCACGAAATCCGCGCGCTGTGCAATGCCTGCACCGTGCTGCGCGGGGGCAAGGTCACCGGCGTGTGCAATCCGGCTGAGGAGTCGAACGCGTCCTTGTCGCGCCTGATGATAGGCAGCGAGCCGCCCAAGCTGGTGCACAACACGGGCGTGGTGGGCGAGGTTCGCTTGCAGGTCAGCGGCCTGAACTTGGCGCGCGAAGACCAGTTTGGCGTGGACCTGCAAGGCATTGACCTGCAGGTGCGCGCGGGCGAGGTGGTGGGGATTGCCGGCGTGTCGGGCAACGGGCAAAAAGAGCTGCTCTACGCCTTGTCGGGGGAAGACTGCCGCGCATCGGCGGGCAGCATCACCATGGGCGCGCACGATGTCTCGGCCCTGCATCCGGGCGCGCGGCGCAAGCTCGGCCTGCACTTTGTGCCCGAAGAGCGCCTGGGCCGCGGCGCCGTGCCCACGCTCAGCCTGGCGCAAAACCTCTTGCTCACGCGCAAGGAAGCCATCGCCGCCCCCGGCTTTCTGGGTGGATGGTTGCAGTTGGGCCCGCTCGACGCACAGGCCCGGCGCATCATGGAGCGCTTTGGCGTCAAGGCCAATGGGCCGGGGGCGGCGGCGCGGTCGCTGTCAGGCGGCAATTTGCAAAAATTCATTGTCGGGCGCGAGATTGATGCCCGGCCCAGCCTGTTTATCGTCTCGCAGCCCACCTGGGGTGTGGACGTGGGGGCGGCGGCGCAGATTCGGGGCGCAATTTTGGCCCTGCGCGACGCAGGATGCGCGGTGCTGGTGGTCAGCGAAGAGCTCGACGAGCTGTTTGAAGTGTGTGACCGCATGCATGTGATTGCCCTCGGCCGGCTCTCGCCCTCGGTGGCCGCGGCGCAGGCCACGGTGGAGCAAGTGGGTGAATGGATGAGTGGTTTGTGGAGCGCAGCATGACGGGTTTCAAACTCCAGGTCCGGCCCCAGCCATCCAAGCTGTGGACCTTTGCCTCGCCCCTGTTGGCGCTGGTACTTACCGTGCTCATTGGCCTGGTGCTTTTCAAGCTCTTGGGCAAAGACCCGGTGCGGGGGCTGCAAATCTTTTTTTGGGAACCCATCAAAAGCGGCTACGCCCTGGGCGAGCTGGTGGTCAAGGCCACGCCGCTCTTGCTGATTGCGCTGGGGCTGGCGGTGTCGTTTCGCTCCAATGTGTGGAACATCGGCGCCGAAGGCCAGTACATCTTGGGCGCGGTGGCGGCCAGCGGTGTGGCGCTTATGGCGGACAAAACCACGGGCGGCTGGATTGTGGTGCCCGTGATTTTGGCCGGTGTGCTGGGCGGCATGCTGTGGGCGGGTATTACCGCGCTGCTGCGCGACCGCTTTAATGCCAACGAAATTTTGGTCAGCCTCATGATGGTGTATGTGGCGGTGCAGGTGCTGGGCTATTTGGTCTACGGCCCCTGGAAAGACCCCAATGGCTACAACTTTCCGCAAACCCAGAACTTTGAAGCCGCCACCCGCATCCCCAAGCTGTTTGCTGGTTCGCGCATGAGCATTGGCGTGCTGTTTGCGCTGGCCGGTGTGGGCGCGGTGTGGGTGTTTTTGTTCCGCACCCGGGCCGGGTTTGCGCAGCAGGTGGGCGGTTTGGCCCCGGCAGCGGCGCGCTATGCGGGCTTTTCATCGCGCCAGGCGCTGTGGACGGCGCTGCTGGTCTCGGGCGGTTTGGCTGGTTTGGCCGGGGCGCTGGAAGTGGCCGGGCCGATCGGCCAGCTCACGCCCTATGTGCCTGCGGGCTATGGCTTTGCCGCCATCATCGTGGCCTATGTGGGGCGCTTGCACCCGGTGGGGCTGGTGTTTTCCAGTCTGTTGATGAGCATGTTCTACATCGGGGGTGAACTCGCGCAGTCGCGCCTGGGCTTGCCCAAATCGCTCACCGGGGTGTTCCAAGGCTTGCTCCTCTTTACCTTGCTGGCCTGCGACACCCTGGTCAATTACCGTCTGGTGCGCCAAGCGCGCGCCGTGGCCCACGTTCAAGGAGCGTCCTAGACCATGGAACCCTATGCGCTTTTGATTGCCGCCACCCTGAACGCGGGCACCGTGCTGGCGATTGCCTCCTTGGGCCTTTTGATCAACGAAAAAGCGGGCATCGTCAACCTGGGCGCCGAGGGCATGATGCTGTGCGCGGCCATAGCCGGTTTTGCGGCCGTGGTGCATACCGGCAGCGACACGCTGGGTTTTGCCGCAGGCATGCTGGCTGGCGCGGTGATGGCGGCGGTGTTTGGCGCACTCGTTATCTGGCTCAACACCAACCAATACGCGACCGGCCTGGCGCTGAGCCTGTTTGGCGCGGGCTTCTCGGCCTTTGCCGGGGTGAGCTACGTGCAGGAAAAAATGCCTGAGCGCCCGAGCTTTGCGATTGCGGGCCTGGCGGACATTCCGTTTTTGGGCTCGGCGCTGTTCAAACACCACCCGCTGGTGTACTTGACCGTGCTGTTTGCCGCCGCCTTGGTGTGGTGGCTGTACCGCACCCGCGCTGGGCTGGTGCTGCGCAGCGTGGGCGAGCGGCCCGAGTCGGCGCATGCGCTGGGCTATCCGGTGCGCTGGATTCGTTTTGGCGCCGTGGTGGCCGGTGGCGCGCTGTGCGGGCTGGCGGGCGCCTACATCTCCATCATTTACACGCCGCTGTGGGTGGAAGGCATGGTGGCGGGCAAGGGTTGGATTGCGCTGGCGCTCACCACCTTTGCCACCTGGCGGCCCGCGCGCGTGCTGCTGGGCGCTTATTTGTTTGGTGGTGTGACCATGCTGCAATTTCACTTGCAAGGCATTGGTGTGGACGTTCCCAGCCAGGTGCTGAGCATGCTGCCCTATGTGGCCACCATCGTGGTTTTGGCCCTGATTTCGCGAAATCCGGCCTGGATTCGGATTAATATGCCCGCTTCCATCGGAAAACCGTTTTACCCTGGATCCTGATTTTTATTGCTGACCTCTCTCTTTAACAAAGGAAATGAAATGACAGATGTGCAAAAACGTTCGCTGCTCAAACTCGCAGCGCTGACCGCCGTGGCGGCTGCCGCCTTGGTGGGCTGTGGCAAAAAAGAAGAAGCGCCTGCGCCTGCGCCCGCAGCGTCTGCCGCCGCCCCGGCGAAGCCCGAGCCCTTGAAGATCGCTTTTGCCTACGTCGGCCCTGTCGGCGACGGCGGTTGGACTTTTGCCCACGACAACGCCCGCAAGGCACTGGAAAAAGAGTTTGGCGACAAGATCCAGACCTCTTTTGTGGAAAACGTGCCCGAGTCCGCAGACGCCGAGCGCGTCATCCGCGACATGGCCACCCAAGGCAACAAGCTGATTTTCGGTACCACCTTTGGTTACATGGAAACCATGCTCAAAGTGGCCCCCGATTTCAAGGACGTCAAGTTTGAGCATGCCACCGGTTACAAATCGGCGGAAAACATGCGCACTTACGACAGCCGCACCTACGAAGGCGCGTACATGGCCGGCGTGATCGCGGGCAAGATGAGCAAGACCGGCACGCTCGGCGTGGTGGCTTCGGTGCCAATTCCTGAAGTGATCCGCAACATCAACAGCTTCACCTTGGGCGCCCAAACCAGCAACCCCAAGATCAAGACCAAAGTGGTGTGGGTCAATGAATGGTTTAACCCACCCAAAGAAACCGAAGCAGCCACCAGCCTGATCAACGGCGGCGCGGACGTTTTGTTCCAAAACACCGACTCCCCCGCTGTGCTGAAAACCGCCCAGGATAAGGGCAAGCGTGCCTTTGGTTGGGATTCGGACATGACGGCTTACGGCCCCAAAGCCCATCTGGCATCGAGCATCATCAACTGGACGCCGTACTACATCAAGGCCACCAAGGACGCCCTGGAAGGCACCTGGACCACCGGCGGCGTGTGGTGGGGCGTGAAAGAAGGCGCGATTGACCTGGTGTCGATTGCCGAAGACGTGCCCGCTGAGACCAAAGCCAAGGTCGACGAAGTCAAAGCCGGTCTGAAAGACGGCAGCTTTGCCATCTGGAAAGGCCCGCTCTTGGACAACACTGGCAAAACCCTGCTCAAGAAAGACGAAGTCGCTGACGACAAGTTCTTGAGCGGCGTGAACTTCTACGTCAAGGGCGTGGAAGGCAAGGTGCCAGGCGCGAAGTAATTCGTTTCACCTGCAAGCAAAAAGGCCGCTTTTGAGCGGCCTTTTTTCGTCTGGCAGCCGTGCAATTTATCGAATGCGTGGCGGCGTCTGCCGTTGTTCCGGTGTGGTGAAGTAGCGCGCACCCTCACCCGCGCGGGCTTGGGCAGCTTTGAGTTCTTGGCGGGCTACGGTGCGCAAATGCACTTCGTCGGGCCCGTCCATCAGGTGCATGGCGCGGCCCCAGGACCAAAAATCAGCCAGCGGCGTGTCGGGTGACAGGCCCATGGCGCCAAAAATCTGGATAGCGCGCTCCACCACCCGGCTTTGCAGGCGCGCGGCTACCACTTTTACTGCGGCGGTGTCCGATTTGATTTGTTCTAGCGCGTCGGGCTCGCAGTCCAGGCGCCAGGCCAGTTGCAGTACCAAGAGGCGCGCCTGCGTGATCTCGATGCGCGAATCGGCAATCCAGTCTTGCACATTGGCAAAGTCGGACAGGCGCCGGCCAAAGGCCTGGCGCTCTAGCACCCGCTCGCAGGCCAGCTGCAGCGCGAGTTCGCACTGGCCGATGGTGCGCATGCAGTGGTGCACCCGTCCTGGACCGAGCCGGGCTTGCGCCATGGCAAAGCCTTCGCCCCAAGCGCCCAGCACCTGGTCGCGCGGCAGTCGTACCTGGCGCAGACGGATCTCGCAGTGGCCCTCGGGCGCCAGGTGGTTGAGCACGGGAATGTTGCGCACCACTTCCACGCCGGGTGTGTTGGTGGGCACCAGCACCAGGCTGTGGCGGTGGTGTTGCGCATGCGCAGTGTTGGCGTCCGTCGCGCTTGGGGTGTCGCCGCTGGCGTGGCGGCACATCACGATCAGCAGCTTGCACTGCGGGTGCGCCGCGCCGGTAATAAACCATTTGCGGCCGTTGAGCAGCAGTTCGTCGCCCTGCGTCGCCACCTCGGTTTGCAGATTGGTGGGGTCGGACGAGGCCACGTCCGGCTCAGACATGGCAAAGGCCGAGCGCATGGTTCCCGCCAGCAAGGGCGCCAACCACTGGCTGCGTTGCGCCGGGCTGGCAAAGCGGTGCAGCAACTCCATATTGCCGGTGTCGGGTGCGCTGCAGTTCAACACTTCGGACGCCCAGGGCAGGCGCCCTAGCAGTTCGGCAATCGGCGCGTAGTCCAGATTGCGCAAGCGGGTGCCGGGTTCATGGGGGAGCAGCCGGGGCAGGAACAGGTTCCACAAGCCTTCGTCTTGCGCCAAGGCCTTGAGGTCTTCCAGAAACGGTGGCGGGTACACGCCCTGGGTCACGCTGTGGTGCCAGGCCGGATTGTGGGGAAGCAGGTAGCGGTCAAAAAAAGCGTCGGCCTTGGCCCGCAGGCGCCGACCTTCGGCAGAAGGTGAAAAGTCCATGCGGCCATTGTGGGGTGCGGGCGTTTACCATGCGCTTGACTTGCGTCAAAGCCAGCGCTTTGCAAGAGACGCGTGCGCGACGCATGCGCAACGCATGGGCAGTGGTTTTTCTTTTCGTCCTTTCTTTTTATTGAGCCGTCAACACTATGCAGCAATTTCCCCCCGGTGCGGTTTTGGTTTTGGTCGCCTTGCCCCAGGAGCTGGACGCCGCCTTGCTCGGCGCCCACGCCACCGTGTGCTACACCGGCGTGGGCAAGGTCAATGCCGCCTATGCCACGGCCCAAGCGCTGCGCGCACATGCGCCGCAATTGGTGATTAATTTCGGTTCCGCCGGTCGGGTGGCACCGTGCCCGCCGGGCTTGGTGGAGGTGGCCAGCGTATTGCAGCGCGACTTGAACGCCGAACCCTTGGCGCCGCGCGGCGCCACACCGTTTCAGGAGGGTGGCCACACGCTGCACTCCGGGCGAGAGGGCGTGGTCTGCGGCACGGGCGACAGCTTTGTCACCGCGCCTGACCCCTGGTTTGGCACCCGGGGCGTGCAGCTGGTGGACATGGAGCTGTATGCGGTGGCCAGCGTCTGCGCGCGGCAAAACGTGGCTTGGCGCGCTTTCAAGTTTGTGTCGGATGACGCCAATGCTGATTCGGGCAATGATTGGCAGGCCAATGTGCGCCGCGGTGAAGCACTGTTTGTGGACTGGTTTTTGCGCGAATCGGTACGCGCATAGGCCTCATAAGCGGCCGTTGGCGCGGCCGCTACTTACGACATCCTTATCCCGCGGGTGATACGCTGGGGCACGATGAAGCGGCAGGATACCCCCCAAAAAAACCGGTTTGCCTGGCGGGCCTGGGCACTCGTGGCTGCACTCCTGACTGCGGCCACGGGCTTTGGCTTTGTGTGGGAGCCCCACGTTTCGCTGGCCAGCCAGGCCATGCTCTATGTCTTGGCGGTCGTCATCGCGTCCTACACCCTGGGGCCATTGGCTTCGGTGGTCTGTGCCTTGGGCGCCGTGACGGCCTTCAATTTCTTTTTTGTGCCTCCGCGATGGACGTTTGAGGTCGATAGCCAGCAGAACCTGATAGCGCTGGTGACCCTGCTCGTGGTGGCTTTGGTGGTTAGCCGCCTGGCTGCGAACCTGCGGCAAAAAACAGCAGCCGCCCATCTCAGTGCAGCCCGCGCCCGCCAAATGCAACTGCTTTCCAGCGGCTTGGCAGAGGCCATCAGCCCGCAGGCCATGCTCGAACTGGGGCAGGCTGCGCTGGCCCAGGCGTTCGATGGTCCTATCGCACTTGCACTGCGATCCGACGACGGGACGCTCGTGTTCCCCGACGCTCTTTCCGGGGAAGCTCCCGCGGCCTTGCGCGATGGAATGCGGACTTGCATGCGGGAGGCCGCCACCTTGGGGCCGGGCACCGGGCGTTGGCCGGGACTCAATGCGTGGTACATCCCTTTAGGCTCCGCCACACAGATGCAAGGTGCCGCGTGCATTCAGAATATATCGGCGGCAGACCAAGCCGGGCGCGAACACGCCGTGGCGCTTTGCGGGCTGCTGGCACAGGCGCTGTGGCGCCTGAAGTTGGCTGCAGACATGCAGGCAGCCCAGTCGCAGGCACAGCACCAGCAAGTGCAGAGTACGTTTTTAGCGGCCATCTCGCACGACCTGCGCACGCCTTTGGCGGCAGTTTTGGGCGCTGCCTCCGCCTTGCAAAGCCAAGGCGACAAACTGGGCGTGACCGAGCAAAAGGCCTTGCAGGACAGCATCATTCGGGAGGCGCGTTACCTGAGTGCCTTGACCGAAAACACCTTGCAGCTATTGCAACTGACCAACACCGCCCAGCCCCTGCGCCGCAGCTGGGAGTCTATGGAGGAGGTGGTGGGAGCGGTACTGGGCCGCATGCGCCCGCGCCACGTGCTGCATCGCATCACGGCCAAAGTTCCCCAGGGCCTGCCCTTGGTGGAGGCTGACCCCGTTCTGCTAGCGCAGTTGCTCGACAACTTGCTGGACAACGCCTTGAAGTACAGCGACGGCCCTATAACGGTGGCGGTCAGCACCGCAGCGGGTGCGGTGCACCTGAGCGTCAAAGACCGCGGGGCAGAAATTGCCCCTGAAGTCCGGGCGCAATTGTTCAAGCCCTATGCGCGCGGTGACAAGGGCGGTCCACATGGCAGTGGGCTAGGCCTGGCCTTGTGCCTGGCGATTGCTACGGCCCATGGCGCGGACCTGCAATGGATCGCGCGCCCGGGGGGCGGAAACCATTTCCGCTTTTCTTTGCCGCTGAGCCCGATGCAGCCGATCTCGGAGGAGGCATGAGCCTGCATCTGCTGTTAGTGGAGGACGACCGCGAAATCCGGGCTATGGTGCAGGCTTCGCTTTCTGTGGAGGGCTTTGTGGTGCAAACGGCGGTGTCGCTCAGCGAAGCACGCGCCTTGCTGCAACACCGTTTGACAGACGTGGTGCTCTTGGACCTGGGTCTGCCAGATGGCGACGGTCTGGAACTGGTTGTGCACATTCGCAAGCAGCACGCGTTGCCTATCCTGGTCATTTCCGCGCGGCACCAGGAGGCCCAAAAGATCATGCTGCTTGATGCCGGGGCCGACGATTACCTGGTCAAGCCCTTTAGCGTGGGCGAGTTGCTCGCGCGCATACGGGTGGCGCTGCGCCACCGGGGCACGCGCCTGGCTGCGGCAGTCACCGAGCACACGCTTGAGGGCTTGCACATCGATCTGGGCTTGCGCACCATACGACTGCACGGTGAACTGGTGCGCCTCACGCCTACCGAGTTCAAGCTCTTGGCGCGCTTGGTACGCAGCGCCGGGCGCGTGGTCACGCACCGCCAACTGCTTTCCGATGTGTGGGGGGCCGAGTTCACCGAGCACACGCATTACCTGCGCCTGTACATGGGTCAGTTGAGGGCAAAAATCGAACGAGACCCAGCGCAGCCTCGGCATTTGCTGACCGAAACAGGCGTGGGCTATCGCCTGGCCGTGACCTAGGCTACGGCGGTTCGGGCCCTGGGTCCACACACTTATGCGTTCCTGATACAGCTCCGGCCACAGTGGAGGCTATTTCACTTCATTGGGTACGTATGGTTAAGACCGTTCATCGAGAGAGCCTGGCTGCCATGGCCTTAGGCGCATTGGGGGTGGTGTACGGCGACATTGGCACGAGCCCGCTGTACACCATGAAAGAAATTTTTAGCCCCGCCAACGGCATACCGTTGGACGCGGCCCATCTGGTGGGTGCGGTGTCGGTCATTTTTTGGGGTCTGATGGTGATCGTCACCTTGAAATATGTCTTGCTGATCCTGCGTGCGGACAACCGGGGCGAGGGCGGCATCATGGCGCTCACTGCCTTGGCCGCTAAGGCAGCGGGCAGTTCACGCCCGCGCCGTACCGCATTGCTGCTCATCGGTGTATTTGGTGCGGCGCTGTTTTATGGTGACAGCGTGATTACCCCCGCA
>CANFNE010000005.1 GCA_947448105.1 Burkholderiales bacterium | reverse complement strand
TTTTGTACCGCTCTCCTTGCGAGGGCCCCACCTCCGCCGACCGCGCCCCATTTCATGTCCAACACCCCTCCCGAGCAGCCCGCGCTGCAATCGCTTGCGAAATCCTTCGAGCCCGCCGCGCTCGAAGCCCACTGGGGCCCGGAATGGGAGGCGCGCGGCTACGGCGTGGCAGGCTTCCGGGGCACGGGCGGGCCCAAGGTAGACGCTGCCGCCTTTTCTGTCCAACTGCCCCCGCCCAATGTGACCGGCACCCTGCACATGGGCCACGCGTTCAACCAAACCATCATGGACAGCCTGACGCGCTACCACCGCATGGCGGGCGCCAACACGGCATGGATTCCTGGCACCGACCACGCCGGCATCGCCACCCAAATCGTGGTGGAGCGCCAGTTGCAGGCCCAGGGCATCAGCCGCCACGACATGGGGCCCACGCCCGCCGAAGCACGCAAAAACTTTGTGTCCAAAGTCTGGGAGTGGAAAGAGCAATCCGGCAACACCATCACCAGCCAAATGCGCCGTATGGGCGACAGCGTGGACTGGAGCCGCGAATACTTCACCATGGACGAGAATCTGTCCAAAACGGTGACCGAAACCTTTGTGCAGCTCTATGAACAAGGCCTGATTTACCGCGGCAAGCGCTTGGTCAACTGGGACCCGGTTTTGCAAAGCGCGGTGAGCGACCTGGAAGTGGAAAGCACCGAGTCCGAGGGCAAGATGCACTACATCCTGTACCCCTTCTCGGACGGGCCGCAACTGATTGACGGCGTCATGAGCAAAGGCATGACGATTGCTACCACCCGGCCCGAGACCATGATGGCCGACGGCGCGCTGGCCATCCACCCCGAGGACGAACGCTACATCCACCTGCTCGGCAAGATGGTGGACCTGCCCTTGTGCAACCGCAAGATCCCCATCATCGCCGACGACTTTGTGGACCGCGCCTTTGGCTCGGGCTGCGTCAAGATCACCGGCGCGCACGACTTCAACGACTACGCCTGCGCCCAGCGCCACGGCCTGCCCCTGATCACCATCTTCACCCTGGACGCCAAGGTCAACCACAACGGCCCTGTCCACTACCAGGGCATGGACCGTTTTGAGGCGCGCAAAGCCTTGCTGGCCGACCTGGAAAAAGACGGCCTGCTGCTCGAAGTCAAACCCCACAAGCTGATGCTGCCCATCTGCGCGCGCACCGGCCAGGTGGTGGAACCGATGCTGACCGACCAATGGTTTGTGGCCATGACCAAAGTGTCCGATCAAGACCCTACCGGCAAATCCATCGCCCAAAAAGCCATAGACGCGGTGCAGACCGGCGAAGTGACTTTCGTGCCCGAGAACTGGGTCAACACCTACAACCAGTGGATGAACAACATCCAAGACTGGTGCATCAGCCGCCAGCTCTGGTGGGGCCACCAGATTCCCGCCTGGTACGACGAAGATGGCCGCGTCTATGTGGCGCGCAACGAAGCCGAAGCCCAGGCCCAAGCCCCCGGCAAAACCCTGCGTCGCGACGAAGACGTGCTCGACACCTGGTACTCCAGCGCCCTAGTCCCCTTCAGCACTATGGGCTGGCCTGAAAAGACGCAGGATTACGACCTCTACCTCCCATCCAGCGTGCTGGTCACCGGCTACGACATCATCTTCTTCTGGGTTGCCCGCATGATCATGATGACCACGCACTTCACTGGGCGGGTGCCCTTCAAGCACGTCTACATCCACGGCCTGGTGCGTGACGCGCAGGGCAAGAAAATGAGCAAGTCCGAGGGCAATGTGCTGGACCCGGTCGATTTGATCGACGGCATTGCGCTCGAACCCCTGCTGGACAAACGCAGCCAGGGCCTGCGCAAACCCGAGACCGCGCCCCAGGTGCGCAAGAACACGCAAAAAGAGTTCCCGGACGGCATTCCCGCCTATGGCGCGGACGCGCTGCGCTTTACCTTCGCCGCGCTGGCCAGTCTGGGGCGGAGCATCAACTTTGACAGCAAACGCTGCGAGGGCTACCGCAACTTCTGCAACAAGCTCTGGAACGCCACCCGCTTTGTGCTGATGAACTGCGAGGGCTACGACTGCGGCCTGCGCGAACACACCAAGGCGGAATGCGCCGCCCCCGGCCTGGATGCGGCGGGCGCAGCCACCGCCGCCGGCCCCATGCACGGCTATTTGGTGTTTAGCCAAGCAGACCGCTGGATTGCGTCCGCCTTGCAACGGGTGGAAGCCGACGTGGCCAAGGGCTTTGCCGACTACCGCCTAGACAACGTGGCCAACACGATTTATGACTTTGTCTGGAACGAGTTTTGCGACTGGTACCTCGAAATCGCCAAAGTGCAGATCAACACCGGCACCGAGGCACAACAACGCGCCACCCGCCGCACCCTGATCCGCACCCTGGAGACGATTTTGCGTCTGGCGCACCCGGTCATTCCCTTCATTACCGAAGAGTTGTGGCAAAAAGTGGCGCCCGTGGCAGGCCGCGCTGGCCCCTCGGTGGCCATTGCCGCCTATCCCTTAAGCCAGCCCGAGCGCATTGACCCGGTGGCCGAAGCCCATGTGGCACGCCTCAAACTGCTGGTGGACGCCTGCCGCAATCTGCGCGGCGAGATGAAGGTGCCGCCTTCCACCCGCCTGCCCTTGTATGTGCTGGCGGGCAGCGCCGCCGACGCCGACTTCTGGAACAGCAGCGCGCCGGTGTTGCAAGCGCTGGCCAAACTGGCAGAGGTCAAGCTGTTTGACGACGGGGCCGCCTGGCAAAGCGCCGCGCAATCCGCCCCGGTCGCCGTGGTGGGCGAGGCGCGCATGTGCTTGTTCATGGAAATTGATGTGGCCGCTGAAAAACTGCGCCTGGGCAAAGAAATCGCTCGCCTGGAAGGCGAAATCGCCAAGGCCACGGCCAAGCTGGGCAACGAAGCCTTTGTGGCCAAAGCCCCGCCCGAAGTGATTGCGCAGTCGCACCAGCGCGTGGCCGAATTTGGCGACACCCTGGCCAAAGTGCGCGAACAGTTGCAGCGCCTGGGCGAGCGTTGACAAAACGCCTGCCAGAGCTCAACCGATCACCGCCACGGACTTGACTTGGGCCCACACCGCGGCGCCCTGCGCCAGCTTCAAGCTGCTCAGGGCGCGTCGGGTCACACGGGCCACCAGAACAGACGCACCGCAGCGGATGCGAACCAAAGCCTGCGAGGGGTGGACATCGTCCGCAATCGCCTCGATGTGGCCGTGAAGATGGTTCTGGATGCTGGTGTCCTGCGTTGCATGGACCGTCAGACTCAGGTCGCGGGCCAGCACGCGCAAGCGAACCGACTGCCCTAACAGCATGGCGCTGTCACGCACCCACAGCGCACCGCCTTCAAAAGCGACCTTGGCCAGATGCCAGCGCGCGTCACGCTCGACCACCCTGCCCTTGAGCAAGACCCCCGCCTCGTCGCCCACAATAGCCGGATCGTCTACCCGCGCCAGCACCTCTGGCGCCGGGCCACAGGCCTTGACCAAGCCGCCTTCGAGCATGACCACCTGGTCGGCCAGCCGCGCAAGTTCGTCGGCCGAATGGGTGATGTAGAGCATGGGCATGCTCAATTCGTCGCGCATTTTTTCCAGCCAGGGCAGTATCTCGTGGCGGCGCGCGAGGTCAAGCGCGGCCAGGGGTTCGTCCAGCAGCACAAGGCGGGGCTGGGTGGCCAGTGCGCGGGCAATGGCCACGCGCTGGCGCTCGCCGCCCGAAAGACGGCTGGGGCTGCGGTGCATCAGGTGGCCAATACCCAGCAGTGCGATGGCACGCTCCAGCGCGGCGGCGGCGCCCGGTTTGCCTGATCGTTGGAGGCCATAGGCCACGTTCTGCCCCACGTCCAGGTGCTCAAACAGGCTGGCTTCTTGAAAGACGTAAGCCAGGTCGCGTTGCCAGGGCGGCCTGAACACGCCGCAACTGTCATCCTGCCAAAGCTCCGGGCCCACGCGCACCAGGCCTTGGGCGGGCTTTTCCAGGCCTGCCACGCAGCGCAACAAACTCGTCTTGCCTGAACCCGAGGGTCCGAACAAAACGGTAATGCCCGTGTCGGGCAGCGCAAGATCGACATCGAGCGCGAAGTCCGGGCGCTCCAAACGCAGGCGCAGTCGCAGGCCTTGGGCGTCGTTCATGGCAGCAACCGCCCCGCGCGCTTGCGCAGCATCGACACGGCCAGCAAGACCGCGAACGAAAACACCAGCATGCCACCGGCAAGCCAATGGGCCTGCGCGTATTCCATGGCCTCCACATGGCCGTAAATCTGGGTCGAGACCACGCGGGTCTTGCCGGGAATATTGCCGCCAATCATGAGCACGACACCAAACTCTCCCACGGTGTGGGAAAAACTCAGAATGGCAGCCGTCACCAGACCAGGCCGCGCCAGTGGCAACACCACCGAGAAAAACGCGTCGAGGGGGCTTGCGCGCAACGTGTAGGCCACCTCCAGCGGGCGCCGGCCCATGGACTCAAAGGCATGCAGCACCGGTTGCAATGCAAAAGGCAGGGAAAAAACCACCGAGCCAATCAGCAGACCGGCAAAGGTGAAGGACAACACGCCCCAGCCCAGGGCCTGGGTCATTTGCCCCAGTGGCCCCTGCGGACCCATCGCCACCAATAAATAAAAGCCCAGCACTGAAGGCGGCAACACCAGCGGCAGCGTGGCCAGCGCGCTGATCGGTGCACGCCAGCGGGACTGCGTCTGCGACAGCCACCACGCCAGCGGCGTGGCCAGCGCGAGCAAGATCAGCGTGGTTGCGCTGGCCAGTACCAGCGTCAGGCCAATGGCGTCCAGGGCCTCGCGGTTCAGGGGGAAGTCCATGGGATTGGTTTACCTAAAAGGCCGACAATGGGTCCGGTCAGCCACGCCATGGCGGGTTCACCAGGCATAGCCAAACGTGCGAATCAGCGCGCGGGCCCGCTCGCTGCGCAAAAAGCGCATCAGCGCTGCCGCGGCGGGCGCGTCCCGGCCCTTGGCCAGCAGCACCGCGTCTTGCGCAATGGGGGCATGGAAATGGGCAGGCACCACCCAGGCCGAGCCTTGCGATAACTTGCCTTCCACCAGCACTTGGGACAACGCGACCAAGCCCAGTTGTGCGTTCTCGGTGGCAATGAACTGGTAGGTTTGCGCAATATTTTCGCCCTGCACCAGCTTGGGCTGCACGGCTTGCAGCAGGCCCATCTGCGTGAGTGTCTCCATCGCGGCCGCGCCATAAGGCGCGAGCTTGGGGTTGGCAATCGCAATGCGCTCAAAGTTGCCCTTGCGCAAAACATCGCCCTTGTCGTCTACCAGGCCTGGCTGCTTGCTCCACAGCACCAGGGTGCCGATGGCGTAGGTGAAACGGCTACCTGCCACGGTCCAACCCTCAGACTCCAGTTTGCGCGGTGTCGTGTCGTCCGCCGCCAGCAGCACCTGGTAGGGCGCACCGTTCCTGATCTGCGCGTACAAATTGCCGGTGGAGCCAAAGGACAGCAAGGCTTTGTGCCCGGTCTCTTCTTCAAAGGCCTGGGCCACCTTTTGCATGGCCGCGCTGAAGTTGGACGCGACCGCCACACTGACCTCCGCAGCGCGTGCTGGCCCTTGCAGGCCGCAACAAACCAGAAACACCAAAACCATTGTGCGCATTGGCAATGCCCCGCTGTTCGAAATTAGAATAGCGATTCTAGCTACGCTATTCCACTTTGGGATAACGCAGCCCTCTTCTTTCTTACCAGGCCCTCAACGATGATCCCTACGGCATTGCATTTCGCCCAGGCGTTAGGACACGAGGCCACAGACAAGCGGCTCGACATCCTCCAGCGCATTGGCGAAGTCGGCTCCATCTCAGAAGCCGCGCGCAGCGCCAAGGTCAGCTACAAAGCGGCCTGGCAAGCACTGGAAACCCTGAGCAATCTGGCGGGCGCACCCTTGGTAGAAAAAGCCGTGGGCGGCAGCGGCGGCGGCGGTGCCCGCCTGACGCCAGCGGGCACGCAACTGTTGGAAGCGGCGCAACTGCTCAAGCAAGCGCGCTCCAGCGTGTTGGTCAACTTGGAGCAGCGCGCGGGCAATACCCTGAACTTGTCCGGACTGCTCGGGCTGGGACTGCGCACCAGCATGCGCAACCAACTGCCCTGCACTATCACCGCCATCCACGTGGCCGCCGGCACCGCGCGGGTGCAGCTGGCATTGGCCAGCGGCGCGACCCTGGTGTCGAAAATCACCCGCGAGAGTGCCGAATTGCTGGGTCTGGAGCCGGGCATGTCCGCACTGGCGCTGTGCAAGGCCACCGCAGTCACCGTCGGGCCCGACCTCAAGGCCCGCGAAGGCCTCAATCTGCTGCAAGGCCCGTTGCTGTCTAACGGTGTGACTGCGCCCCACAGCGAAGTCGCAGTGGAGCTGATGGCCAACCTGCAGCTGATTGGTTTTTACCAAGGCGCGCAAGTTCTTGCGCCACGCCAAGCGGTCAGCGCTGCGGTGGACGAAGCGGCGGTGGTGATTGCGATTGCGGGTTAAAGACCCGGCCCGCCCACTTCCCTCCATCCACCCCCATCCACCTCGCGCCAGCATCCGGGCGCCAAACCGTCCAAGGCGTAGGGGCCAATAGCCGCCCGCACCAGACGCAGCGTGGGCAGGCCCACCGCCGCGGTCATGCGCCGCACCTGGCGGTTGCGGCCCTCTTGGATAGACAACTCGAGCCAAGCCGTGGGTTTGTTGTGGCGTACGCGGATGGGCGGCTCGCGCTCCCACAGGCCGGGCGGCGGCTCCATGGCCCGGGCGCGGGCGGGTAGCGTGGGGCCGTCTTTGAGCCGCACGCCCTGGCGCAAGGCAAGCAGCGCGCCCTCGGTGGGCAGGCCGTCGACTTGCACCCAATAGGTTTTTTCCATCTTGAAGCGCGGATCGGCAATGCGGGCCTGGGCCTGGCCGTCACCGGTGAGCAAGAGCAAACCCTCGCTGTCGGCGTCCAGGCGCCCGGCGGCGTAGACGTGGGGAATGTCGATGAAGTCTTTGAGCCCCCGCCAGCGCCCCTCCGGCGTGAACTGGCTCAGCACCCCGTAGGGTTTATTGAAACAAATCAAAGGGCGCCGCTCCAGGGGCAAGGCTGTGGATCAGAGCTGCTGCAGCGCTTCTTCAAATTCGGCCAGCTCCGCAGCAATGGCCGCGTATTTTTTGGACTTGGCTTTGTTGTCGGCCCATTCCAGGGTGGCGGCTTCCAGGTCTGCCTTGAAGTGCGCCAGCGCCGATTTTTTGGCGGTTTTGGTGGGCGAGCGGCCCGTGCTCGACCAGAAATCAATCAGGTCCGACAAGCCGTTGTCAAAGTCGTCAAACGATTGCAGGGGGATCCACTCACCGGTTTTATCAAACATGGTTTCTTTCTAACATTAACGGTGATTTTAGGCGAGGCAGTTGGCGCGCCATCGCTCCAAGATATAGCGGTGCGCGGATTGGGCGCCAAGGACATTTCCGGTCTGCCGCTTGCAATGACGCCGTTTCGCGATAATCACCGGCCTGCGCGCATTCTTAAAACGCCAAGCTTTCCACCCCTTTCTTGACTACCCATCTGGACCCCAACACCATGTCAACTTTGCAACAACAACTCGAATGGCGCTATGCCACCAAAAAAATGGACGCCGCCCGGGCGGTACCCCAAGAAAAAGTAGACCGCATCCTTGAGGCCGTACGCCTGGCGCCGAGCTCCAGCGGCCTGCAGCCGTATGAGGTGATCGTGGTGACGAGCGCCGCCGTGCGCGAGCAGATCAAACCCATCGCCTGGGGCCAAGCGCAGATCACCGAAGGCTCGCATCTGCTGGTTTTTGCCGCATGGGACAACTACACGGCCGACCGTATCAACCAGATTTTTGACTACACCAATGCCAAGCGTGGCGGCAGCACCGAAGCCGGTGACGCTTACCGCAAAAACCTGCTGGCCAATTACACCGTGCGCGATCCGCAAGTCAACTTTGAACACGCCGCGCGCCAAGCTTATATTGGCCTGGGCGTCGCGCTGGTGGCTGCCGCGTCTGAAGAAGTCGACAGCACGCCCATGGAAGGTTTTGACCCCAAGGCACTGGACACCATCCTGAACCTGTCGGAGCGTGGCCTGCGCAGCGTGGCCATCATGCCCCTGGGCTACCGCGAAGCCGACAAGGACTGGTTGGTCAACCTGCCCAAAGTGCGCCGCCCCAGCGCCGAGTTTGTCACCGAGGTCAAGTAATCGGTGCGCGGCACAGTCCACAAGGCTGTGCCGCTTGCCACCTCGCCGCTTCAGCGCCAACCGCGGCGCTTGTCACCCACGCGGCACGGCGGCCTGGGCTGGGCAATTTACACTGGGTCAAACAACCCAGGAGCCTTTGCACCATGATCACGCTTTGCGGCTTTGCCGTTTCCAACTACTACAACATCGTCAAGCAAGTCTTGCTTGAAAAAGAGATCCCGTTCGCCGAAGAACACGTGCTGACGGGCAGCAAAGACGAAGCCGTGCTGGCGGACTCGCCACTGGCCAAAATCCCGTTCATCCGCACGCCCCAGGGCGGCCTGTGCGAGAGCGTGGTGATTTTGGACTACCTCGAAGCCCGGTACCCTGCGCACCCCCTCATGCCCAGCGACCCTTTTGCCGCCGCCAAATTACGCGAACTCATCACCTTCATCAACCTGCACCTCGAACTGGTGGCGCGCGAGTTGTACGCCCAGGCCTTCTTTGGAGGCACAGTAAGCGAAGCCACGCAAGCTTCAGTGCGCAAGCGGCTGGAGAAAAGCATTGCGGCATTCAAACGCATGGTCAAGTTTTCGCCCTACATCGGCGGCGATACCTTCACCCTGGCCGACTGCGTGGCGTTTAGCAACCTGCCGCTCGTGGGCATGGCAACCCGCGCCGTGTACGGCGAAGATCTGCTGGTGGCCGGTGGCGTGGACTACAAGGCCTACACCAAGATGCTGGGCGAGCGCGCCAGTTCGCAAAAGGTCAACGCCGACCGCAAAGCCGCGCTCACCAAGCCCTGAGCGGTACCACGCCCCGTGCCTAAGCCGATGCAGGCGGACACCCGCAGCAGCGACCCAACCGAGGTACACGAGGTAGTGGTGGTCGGCGCTGGCTTTGCCGGCATTGGTGCGGCCATCCGCTTGCGCCAGGCGGGGGTGGAGTGTGTGGTGCTGGAAAAAGGCAGCGAAATCGGCGGCGTCTGGCGCGACAACAGCTACCCCGGCTGTGGCTGCGACGTGCCATCTGCCCTTTACTCCTATTCATTCGCCCCCAATCCGCGCTGGAGCCGCTTGTTCGCCAAACAAGACGAGATCAAAAAATACACCCGTGACACGGCCGAGAAGTTTGGCGTGCTGGACCGTGTGCGCTTGCGCCACGAACTGACCGAAGCGCGTTGGGATGCGTCTCACGGGCGCTGGCGCCTGCAAACCCATGCTGGCGTTTTTTGGGCGCGCTTTGTGGTCATGGCCTGCGGCCCCATGCATGTGCCGGTGGTGCCGCGCGTGCCGGGCCTGGACACCTTTACCGGCGTGCATTTCCATTCCTCCCGCTGGGACCACCGCTTTGGCATGCAGGGCAAGCGGGTGGCCGTGATTGGTTCGGGCGCATCGGCCATTCAGTTTGTGCCGCATATTGCGCAGCAGGTCAGCCAGCTCACGCTATTCCAGCGCACGGCACCCTGGGTTTTGCCCAAACTCGACGCGCCCATTGCGCCGCGCTGGCAAGCGCTGTTTGCAAAACACCCATGGACACAGTCGCTGTTTCGCACCGCGCTTTATTTGCAGTTTGAGCTGCTCAACGCCAGCCTGAATTACCCCTGGCTGCTCAAGCGTATCCAGGCCCAGGGCGTGAAGAACATCAAGCGTGGCGTCAAAGACACCGCGCTGCGCGCGCGCCTTGTGCCCGACTATTCGGTGGGCTGCAAGCGCATTTTGCTGTCCAACACCTGGTACCGCACGCTGGCACAACCCCATGTGCAAGTCGTGCCCGACGTGGTCAGCATCCAGGGCACGACGGTTACCGCCAGCGACGGCAGCACCTGCGAGGCAGACGCCATCGTCTTTGCCACCGGTTTTGAAGTGGCCAACCCACCCATCGCCCACTGCATTGTTGGCCAAAGCGGCAGCACGCTGGCCGCACAATGGCAGGGTTCGCCCACCGCGTACCTGGGCACGATGACGCAAGATTGCCCAAACCTGTTTCTGACCTTTGGCCCCAATTTGTATACCTTTTCTTCGGCCTTTGTGATCATTGAGGCGCAGCTCAAGTTCATCGTTTCGGCCATCACCACCGCGCAGCGCCAGGGCATTGCCAGCATCGCGGTGGACCCGGTGCGCCACGCCCGCTACAACCAGAAAATCCAGGCCGCGCTCCAAACGACGGTGTGGAACAGCGGCTGCACCAGCTACTTTCTGGACAAAAATGGCCGCAACAGCACCAACTGGCCCTGGACTACTTTCACCATGCGCC
Source organism: Burkholderiales bacterium (assembly GCA_947448105.1). Taxonomy (GTDB): domain Bacteria; phylum Pseudomonadota; class Gammaproteobacteria; order Burkholderiales; family Burkholderiaceae_C; genus Allorhodoferax. The sequence goes on along the minus strand of CANFNE010000005.1, from coordinate 19,324 downwards.
GGCGCCTGGCGCGCTTTGTGGTGAACGATTTTTTGACCACACCCATCACGCCTTCAAAGAAAAACCCACCATGAGCATTCAAAACTTCTTCATCAACCGGTTTTTGAAATCCCGCCGGGTGGCCAGCCTGCAGCTGTCGCCCGAGCAACGCTTGCGCCAGGGGCGCAAATTCCTGAGCCGTGACTACAGCAAACCCCGGCCCCAGATTGACGTGCGTGCCGACGTGTTGGGTAACGTGCCGGTGGAATGGGTGCAGCCCAAAGCCTTGGTGGGCGACGCGCGCGCGCCCATCTGCGTCTACTTTCACGGGGGCGGCTATATCGCGGGCAGCCTGAGCAGCCACCGCGACATGGCCAGCACCCTGGCGCATCTGGCCCAGGTGCGCATGCTGATGGTGGACTACCGGCTGGCGCCCGAGCATCCTTTTCCAGCGGCGCATGAGGACGCGATGGCTGTGTACCAAGCGCTATTGGCACAAGGCGTGAAGGCAAGTCAAATGCTGCTGGGCGGCGACAGCGCTGGCGGCAATCTGGCGCTGGCCACCGCGCAAGCCATTCGCGATACCCAGCTGCCCCTACCGCGTGGCCTGGTGCTTTTTTCACCTTGGCTGGACTTGACGCACCAGGGCGAATCCATTGAGAGCAACGCGGACTCCGACGCCATGCTGCACCGGCGATTGTTGGTTGACGCACTGGCCATGTACTCGCCAAGCGTGCCCGCGAGTGACGCCCGCATTTCGCCCCTCTTGGGCAACCTGGCGGGACTGCCGCCTTGCTTGACGGTCGTGAGCCAATCCGAAATATTGCGGGACGACTCCTTGCGCCTGCACCAGAAGCTGCAAGCCTTGGGCAGTGGCAGCACCTGCCTGCAATGGAAGTACACGCCCCATGCTTTCCCGGTGATGGCGCGCCTGCTGCCCGAGGCGCGTGACGCCCTGCGCCAGACAGCGGACTTTACCGCCCGCGTGCTACGGGATTGAGCGCAAGGCCTGCGGGCTCAGGCGCCCTGCCGAGCCCCTGACCGCGCGCTCACGCCCACTGCACCGGACTTTTATTGGCGTACCAGCCTTCAACCTTGGGCTCGACCGCGCTCTCAATGCGGCTGCGCCGGATCTTCATGGTCGGCGTGAGGCAGCCGTTCTCGATAGACCAGGGGTCTTTGGCCACCACAATCATCTGCAGCTTCTCGTAGTCAGCCACTTGGGCATTGACTTCGACGAGCAACTGTTCCAACTGTGTCTGCGCATCGGCACGGAAAGCGGCGTCGTTTTGCTTGGGGCGAAACTCTTCGCCCAGTACCACCACCGCATAAGCGGCGGGCTGACCCAAGCCCGAGACCATGCTGCTCTCAACCAGCGGGTGGATGTTGAGCAGGTTCTCAATGGGCGCGGGCGCCACGTACTTGCCCTTAGATGTTTTGAACAGCTCTTTAAGGCGGCCCGTGACCTTGAGCTGGCCGTCGGGCCGCAAGGAACCCAAGTCTCCGGTATGGAAAAAGCCGTCGGCGGTAAAGCTTTCGGCGTCGAGGTCCGGGCGCTTGTAGTAGCCCACCATCTGGCCGGGGGACTTGATCAGGATTTCTCCTTCGGGACTGATACGCGCCTGCACGCCGGGGTTGGCAATGCCCACGTAACCGGGTTCGCTGAACTGGGGCGTAGCGGTGTGGGAATAGGCAAAGTCTTCGGTCATGCCCAGGCCTTCGAGCAGTTGCAGGCCCAGGCTGCGGTACCAGCGGATCAGGTCGGCAGGCAGGGGCGCCGAGCCGCTGAAGGCCAACACCGCCTGGTCCAATCCCAGATTGGTCAAAATTTTGCGCGCCACTATTTTGTTCAAAATTGGAATACGCAGCATCAGCGACAACTTGCGCGCTGGCATTTTGGCAAACACGGCCTGCTGGAACTTGAGCCACAGGCGGGGCACGGACACAAACAGCGTGGGGCGGGCGCGTTGCAAATCGGCCGCAAAAGTGTCCAGCGATTCGGCAAAAAAGACGTGGACCCGGCCCACGACAAAGGCGTTGCACTCAATCACGGCGCGCTCAAACACATGCGCCAGCGGCAAATAAGAAAGCACCCGGTATTCCTGGCCATCCTTGACCGCGCCGCCCATGTTTTGCGCCACCGAGTATTCGGTGGCAGCGCTGATGCGCTCAAAGCTGTGCATCACGCCCTTGGGCTGGCCGGTGGAGCCCGAGGTGTAAATCAGCATGGCCAGGTCGGTGCCCGCCCGCTGGGGGAAACCCGCAATGGGCGCGGTGCGCGCGGTAATCGCGTCCCAGTTGTCGTAGGGTGTCGCGGGTGCAAGGGGAAAGGCAATGCGCGGCATTTGCTCCGGCACGCCGGGCATTTGCTCGGGCCAGGTGTCGAGCTTGCCGACAAACAGCAAACTGGCTTCGCTGTGCTCCAACACAAAGCGCACATTGGACGCCGCCTCGGTCGGAAAAATCGCCACCGTGGTGTAGCCCGCCATCCAAATAGCCAGTTCCGCCATAAAGAAGTGCGCGCAGTTCTTGGACAGAATGCCGATACGCGCCCCCGGCACAAAGCCAAAGCTTTGCAAATGCGTCGCCATGCGCCGCGCCTGGTCCATGGTTTGGCCCCAGGTGTAGTCGGCTACCTGGCCTTTGCCCAAGGGCTGGGTCAGGAAAACCGTGTTGGCGATTTGCTTTTCGTGTTCGTAGATGTAGTCCAGCATCAGCTTGGGGCTTGTCATGAGGGGGTCTCCTTGGAATTTATGGGGGCTGGCAAGCGTTGGATAGTAGTCGCGTTGCTGCAGGCGTCAGGCCGTACCGACCACGCCGCCGTCGCAGGCAATGGTCTGGCCCACCACGTATTCGCCCGCCCGCGAGCACAGGAATATAGCCAGTCCGGCAATGTCTTGGGCCGTACCCACACGTCCACTGGGGTTGGATTGACCGACCTTGTCCCAGTCCACGCCCTCAGTCTCGCCGCCAAAGCCCACGCCGGTGCTCAGCATCCAGGTTGGGAACGGTCCGGGCGCAATGGCGTTGAACAAAATGCGTTCTTGGGTCAGGTGCGTGGCCATGAAACGGGTGAGGTGGTGCACCGCCGCCTTGGACGCGCCATACGAAAAAGCGTCAAACGCCGAGCTTTTGATGCCGTCAATCGAGCCGATATTGATCACCCGCGCGGGGCTCGCGCCCTGGCCCGCCGCGCGCAACAGCGGCAGCAGCTTTTGCGTCAAAAAGAACACGCCTTTCACGTTGGTGTCCATCACCTTGTCCCAGCCCACTTCGGGAAACTGGTCCAAGGGCGCGCCCCAAGAGGCGCCGGCGTTGTTGACCAAAATATCGAGCTTGGCCTCGTGCGCTGCCAGTTGCGCCGCCAGGCTTTCCACGCCGGAGAGTTTGGACAGGTCGGCGGGCAGCGCAATGCATTGGCCGCCATAGGTATCGCTCAGGCGCTGGGCGGTGGCCTGGCAGGTATCGGCCTTGCGCGAAGAGATATACACCTTGGCGCCCTGCGACAAAAAGCCGGCCGCGATCATCTCGCCAATGCCGCGCGAGCCACCGGTGACCAGCGCGGTTTTGCCCTGGATGGAGAAGAGATTTGTGAAGTTGTCGGTCATCGTGTTGCTCCGGTTGGAAAATTATTGGGGGGCCTTGAACGCCGCCATATAGGGCGCCATGCGCTTGCCCATTTCGTCGGCCAGCGCCTGCAGGCCGCTCAAGGGGCGCACCATGACTTCAAAGTCCACAATGCGGCCCTCGGCGTCAAACTCGATCAGGTCAATGCCCTTGAGGGTCTTGCCATTGACCTTGGCGCTGAACTCCAACACCACGCTGGTGCCATCAGCACTGGCGAGTTCGCGGTGGTAGACAAAGTCTTCAAACACCTGGCTGGCTGCCGTTAAAAACAATTGCACCACGGGTGCGCTGGCGTAGGGCGTGTGCGCCACGGGTGAACGAAACACCGCCTTGGGGTGCAAGATGTCGCCCAGCGCGCCCATGTCTTTCTTGGCCATCATGGCGTGCCAGTGCGCCAGCGACTGGGCTACGGCGGGCAAAACTTGCAAGCCTGCGGGCGCGGGCGCCGCTCTAGGCGCTTCTTGGGGAACATTGCCCAGCGAGAGCGCGAGCTCGGTGCCTTGCTTGATGGCGTGCTTGGCGTCGAGCTCCGCCGCCTTGTAGGCGCCGCCAATCAGGTGCACGGTGCACCCTGCGGCCACCAGCGCGTCTTGGAGCTCGCGCTGCGGCTCCTGGCCAGCGCACAAAACCACGGTATCGGCCGCAATCGTGATCTCTTGGTCGCCCACGGTGATGTGCAGGCCCGCATCGTCCACTTTGCGGTAGGTCACGCCATTGAGCATTTCCACCGCGCGGTTCTTGAGCGAAGTACGGTGGATCCAGCCCGTGGTCTTGCCCAGTCCGTCCCCCACTTTGCCGGCCTTGCGCTGCAGCAAATAGACCTTGCGCGGGCTTTTCTCGATGTGCGCGGCTTGCAAGCCGCCTGCCGTGGAGTACGTGGTGTCCACGCCCCACTCGGCAAAGAACTTGGCCTTGTCCTGGCTAGGGCTTACGCCCTCGTGCATCAGGTATTCGGCCACGTCAAAGCCAATACCGCCCGCGCCAATCAAGGCCACAGTTGGGCCCACGGCGCATTTGTCGCGGATTACGTCCAAATAGCCCACCACCTTGGGATGGTCAATGCCCTCGATCTCGGGCTTGCGCGGGGTGACGCCCGTAGCCAGCACCACCTGGCTAAAGCCAGCCTGGGTGAGTGACGCGGCGCTCACCTTGTGGCCCAGTTGGAGTGTGACGCCGGTCAGTTCAATCTGCTTGCCGAAGTAGCGCAGCGTTTCATAAAACTCTTCCTTGCCCGGAATCTGCTTGGCGATATTGAACTGGCCGCCGATCTCGCTGGCGGCGTCAAACAGCGTCACCGCAAAACCGCGCCGTGCCGCCGTAGTGGCAAAGGCCAGGCCTGCGGGCCCGGCGCCCACGACAGCCACGCGCTCTTTTACCCGTGCAGGGGTTTCAATCATCAGCGTCTCGTGGCAAGCGCGGGGGTTAACCAGGCACGAAGTAATCTTGCCGCCAAAGGTGTGGTCCAGGCAGGCCTGGTTGCAGCCGATGCAGGTGTTGATGTGGTCAGCCTGGCCAGAGGCGGCCTTATTCACAAACTCGGGGTCGGCCAAAAAGGGCCGCGCCATGGACACCATGTCGGCCATGCCGTCGGCCAGCACTTGCTCGGCCACCTCGGGGGTGTTGATGCGGTTGGTGGCGATCAGCGGAATACGCACCTTGCCCTTGAGCTGCTGCGTAACCCAGGCAAAGGCAGCGCGCGGCACTTTGGTGGCGATGGTGGGAATGCGCGCCTCGTGCCAGCCAATGCCGGTGTTCAAAATAGTGACGCCTGCGGCCTCCAGGGCTTGGGCGAGTTGCACCACTTCGTCCAAGGTGGAGCCACCCTCGACCAGGTCCAGCATGGACAGGCGAAAAATAAGGATGAAATTGGCGCCCACCTTGGCCCGCGTGCGGCGCACGATTTCCAGCGGAAAGCGGATGCGGTTCTCGTACGTTCCGCCCCACGCGTCGTCGCGGTGGTTGGTGTGGCCCGCGATAAATTCGTTGATCAGGTAGCCCTCAGAACCCATGATCTCCACGCCGTCGTAGCCCGCGCTTTGCGCCAGCGCTGCGGCGCGCACAAAGTCTTCAATGGTTTGCTCCACCTCCTCAGAAGTGAGTGCGTGCGGGCGGAAGGGGTTGATAGGCGCCTTGATGGCGCTGGGCGCGACCAGCTCGGGGTGGTAGGCGTAGCGGCCAAAGTGCAGGATTTGCATGCAAATCTTGCCGCCGGCCTCGTGCACCGCCTGCGTCACTACCTTGTGTTTTTCGGCCTCTTCTGGCGTGGTCATGCGGGCGCCGCCGGGCATGGGGCGGGCGCGGTCGTTGGGCGCAATGCCACCTGTCACCATCAGCGCCACGCCGCCGCGCGCACGCTCGGCATAAAAAGCGGCCATGCGCTCAAAGCCGTTCTTGGCTTCTTCCAGCCCGACGTGCATCGAGCCCATCAGCACGCGGTTTTTTAAGGTCGTAAAGCCCAGGTCCAGCGGGCTAAGCATCAGGGGGTATGCCGTCATAAAAAGCTCTCCAAAAATGCCATTAGTTTATGCCGCAGCTTGCGGCGCGGCGCGAGTTTAGGCGAGACAGGTGCGTGCGAAGATTGCTTTATGCGACAGGAATGGCGTTGTCAATGGCCCGCCGGTCCGTGTCAGCCACAGTGCCGTCTAAAGGCGTGCACCAGTTAGGATGATCCCGTCTCCACCCACCTTGATTGCCCACCCCATGAAAACCAAAGCCGCCGTCGCCTGGAAAGCAGGCCAGCCCTTGACCATTGAAAACGTAGACCTGCAAGGGCCCAGATTTGGCGAAGTGCTGGTCGAGATCAAAGCCACCGGCATTTGCCACACCGACTACTACACCCTCTCGGGCGCAGACCCCGAAGGCATTTTCCCGGCCATCCTGGGCCACGAGGGCGCGGGCATTGTGGTGGACGTGGGGCCTGGCGTGACCGCCCTCAAAAAAGGCGACCACGTCATTCCGCTGTACACCCCCGAATGCCGGGAATGCAAGTTTTGCCTGAGCCGCAAAACCAACCTGTGCCAGCGCATCCGCAGCACCCAGGGCAAAGGTCTGATGCCCGACGCCAGCAGCCGCTTCAGCCTGGACGGCAAGCCCATATTCCATTACATGGGCACCAGCACTTTTAGCAATTACACCGTGGTGCCTGAGATCGCCCTGGCCAAAATCCGCGAAGACGCGCCTTTTGACAAGGTCTGCTACATCGGCTGCGGCGTGACCACCGGAATTGGCGCGGTGCTGTTTACCGCCAAGGTGGAAGCCGGCGCCAACGTGGTGGTATTTGGCCTGGGCGGCATTGGCCTGAACGTGATTCAGGGCGCAAAAATGGTGGGCGCAGACAAAATCATCGGCGTGGACATCAATCCTGCGCGCCAGGCCATGGCGCGCAAGTTCGGCATGACCCACTTTCTGAACCCCAAAGAGATTGAGGCCGCAGGCGGCAACCTGGTGGACGCCATCGTGCAACTCACCGACGGAGGGGCCGACTACAGCTTTGAATGCATAGGCAACACCAAGGTCATGCGCCAAGCACTGGAATGCACGCACAAGGGCTGGGGGCGCAGCATCATCATCGGCGTGGCCGAAGCCGGGGCCGAGATCAGTACCCGGCCGTTTCAGTTGGTGACCGGTCGCAAGTGGGAGGGTTCGGCCTTTGGCGGTGCCCGCGGGCGCACCGACGTACCCAAAATCGTGGACTGGTACATGGATGGAAAGATCAACATCGACGACCTGATCACCCACACCATGCCCCTGGAAGACATCAACAAGGGCTTTGACCTGATGAAAAGTGGGGAGTCGATCCGGGGCGTAGTGCTGTTTTAGCGAGCTCAGCGTAAGATGACGCTGCCCATCGACCTACTTTGCCATTGGAACACCCATGCTGCCCGTTGTCCTACAAGTCCTTCTCCGAAGGAAATCAAAACTCAGGGACGAGTCGGCTCCCTTGATGAGCGATGACAAGCTAGACCGCATGGGCCGGCGCTGGGTCGCCGCGATCTTGGCCATAGGCTTGTTTTTCGGCTTGGGCTACCTCTACACCCGGTTCGCCGCTTAGAACGCCCCACGCTTCAATCGCCGTGCTTGTCTTCCTGCGCATCGCGCTCGGCGCGGGTGGCTGGGCGGGCGATTTTTTTCAGGCGCACCAGGCGCTTGTGTTCAATGTCGTCTTTCTTGATCTGCCGCTCGGCGTCGATCTTTTGGCCGGCCGCCAGCCATTGGGTGAATTCGTCGGGCGTCTCCAGCGTCAAGCGGCCAAGGCTGCCGGCGCGAAAGTCGTAAATCGCAATTTCGGCGGCCTTTTGCAAATTGATGCGCCCGCCCGACTGCAAAGCGCCGCGCTTCTTGCCAATGGCGGCCAGAACGTCTTCGTCGCGCATGGCAGCCACACCCTCTAGCTTGTAGCGGGCCTCAATCGCGTGGGCGTAATGCTGGCGCAGGTAGTCCAGCAATTCCAGCGCCACTTCTTCTTCGTTGAACGCATTGCGGCCGATGGCGCCGCTGGCGGCCAGGTTGTAGCCACTCTTGGCCACGATGATGCGCGGCCACAGCACGCCGGGCGTGTCGTACAGATAAAAGTCGTCGGCAATCGTGATGCGTTGCTCGATTTTGGTGACACCCGCCTCGTCGCCAGTTTTGGCGGAGCGCTTGCCCTTCAAGGTGTTGATCAACGTGGACTTGCCCACATTGGGAATGCCGCAAATCAGCACCCGCATGGGTTTGGCCATGCCGCCGCGGTTGGGCGCCAAGGTGTGGCAGGCGGCCACCAGCGCGCGCGCTGGCGTGCTCATGCTGGCGTCCAGGCCCAGGGCGCGCACGCCGGGCAGCGCGTTGTAGTGCGCCAGCCACTGTTCGGTGCGCGACGGGTCGGCCAGGTCTTGTTTGTTGAGCACCTTGAGCGCGGGCTTGCCGCTGGTGATCTCGGCCAACATGGGGTTGGCGCTGGAGCCGGGCAGGCGGGCGTCGAGCAGCTCAATCACCACGTCAATGTCTTTGATGCGCTCGCCAATGGCCTTGCGCGTAAGGTGCATGTGGCCGGGAAACCATTGGATCGCCATAGGTTCTTGGTCTTTCAGTCGGTGTCAGGGCCCCGATTGTCCGGTACTTTGAACGCGTCGGCCGCGCACTGCGACCCTACGCCGCCCATACCTGGGCTCAGGCGCTGCGCCCCAGGCGTTCGGGTGACAGGTATTGCGTCAGGTACTGCGCAAACGGCAGCGTGTCGGCAGCCTCAATGGCGCGCTGTTGCAGGCGCGAAGCCTGCGCCAGTTGCTCAAAGTGCGCCAGCTCGTGGGCTTGCAGCGGCGTGGCCAGTTCTTGCGCCTTGGTTTGCACAGAATGTGCCTTGGCAAAAGCAGCAAAAGAGCCGCCAAAATCTTGCGCCATGGACTGCAAGACCCGCGCCGAGGGCAGCGTCTCGGGGTGGCGCAAAGCGTGCTCGGCGTGCACCACTGCCTCGGTGTAATCGGTGCAACCATGCGCTGCGTCCAGCGCGCGGGCCAGGGGCGCGAATTGGCGTACCAAGTCCAGGCCCCAATCGGTGAGCGCCACCTGCGCGTCGCCGCGCTGCAGTTGCAGTCCCGGCTCGCGCCCGCGTTCGGCCACACATTGCTGGTTGCGCGCCATGGCGGCAATCTCTTGTGGCGAATCGGCGGGGCTGGGCAAGCTCAGGCAATGGAGCAAAAATACGTCTAAAAAGCGCAGAGTGCGGGCGTTGATGCCCACCGGCTCAAATGGATCGAGGTCCATCAGGCGAACCTCGACGTATTCCACTCCGCGCTCACGCAGCGCGTGCAAGGGGCGCTCGCCCTGAAAAATCACCCGCTTGGGGCGGATGGTGCCGTAAAACTCGTTCTCGATCTGCAGCAAACTGGCGGTCAACTGGCGAAAGTGCCCGTCTGGCGCCTGCACGCCAATGGCTTGGTACGGGGCGTAGGGCACGGTCAGCGCCTGGTGCAGTGACGCGGCGTAGCCTTCCAGGCTGTTGTAGCTCACGGCGAGCGCGCTTTGGGCGTCGCTTTGGTAGCCCAGGCGGCCCATGCGCAGCGACGTGGCATAGGGCAGACCCATGGTGCCGGGACTCAAGGCCTGCAGCGAGTGTGCGCGCCCGGCCACAAAGGATTCGCACACCGCAGGCGAGGCACCAAAAAAGTACAGAAGCAAAAACGCATGGCGGCGAAAATTACGGATCAGCCCGAAATAGGCTTCGCTGGACAGACCGGGCATGGACCAGTTGTAGTGGATGCCCGAGATAGTTTGCATGCGCCGCCCGTACCGGTGGCCCAGACCGCTGCGGTACACGGTTTTGGCCTGGCCTACGTTGGAGCTGCCGTACTGGCCCAGTGGAATGGCGTCGTCTGTCGGCAGCTCGCAAGGCATGCTCGAGACCCAGAGCAGCGCGTCGCCCATGGACTGCAAGGTGAACTTTTGCACCTGGCGCAGCTCGTCAATGCAGCTTTGCACGCCTGCGTGCACGCCGGTAATCAATTCGACTTGTGACTCGCTAAAGTCGGTGGTGATATGGGGGTGCGTCAGCGCAGAACCCAAGTCGGTCGGGTGTGGCGTGCACGCCAAAGCGCCATCGGGGTCGCAACGCAAGCTCTCTTTTTCGATGCCCCGGCGAATGCCCAGCAGGCTTTGCGTGCCCATGCCAACGAGGGCGGTATTGCTTTCTGTCATGCCCATAGGCCCTCAAAATCCATTCAACGCTGTGAAGTTAGCACAGTCGTATGCATATGGGGTGTTAGCGGGCTATTACAAGCATCTGCCGCTCCCCGCTGCGCGTCGCTTCAGGTCAGATGCTTGCTGGCGCGGCCAATTTCATGGGCGCCCTGGGCGGCTCCGCTGGCAGGCACCGCAGCGCCATGGCCGTCGGTCACTTGCGCCAGCTGCGATTGCAGTTGCTCGGGTGCACCGCTGTCCAGCCCCATCCAGATGCCCTGGGTGAGCGTGATTTGCGCGGCCTCTACGCTGCCGGCGCCCGCGCACAAAATCGTGCGGGTAGGCGCGTCCTGCGCGACCAGCACCAGCATGGCAGGCACGACGGCTTCGGGCTTGAGGGCTTCCAAAATCTGGGGTGGCATCAGGTCTTCAGTCATGCGCGTGGCCGCCGTGGGCGCCAGGCAGTTGACGTGGATGTTGCTCTTCGCGCCCTCAATCGACAGGGTTTGCATCAGTCCCACCAGCGCCATCTTGGCTGCGCCATAGTTGCTTTGGCCAAAGTTGCCATACAGACCGCTGCTCGACGTGGTCATCAAAATACGGCCGTATTTTTGCGCCACCATGTGCGGCCAGACCGCCTTGGTGCAGTGCACCGCGCCCATCAGGTGCACGTCAAGCACCAGACGGAAGTCCTCCATTTCCATCTTGGCAAAGCTCTTGTCGCGCAGGATGCCTGCGTTGTTGACCAAGATATCCACCCGGCCCCAGGCGTCCACCGCCGCTTGCACCATGGCTTGCACCGCCGCGTAATCGGTCACAGACGCCCCGTTGGCCATGGCCACGCCACCGGCGGCTTCGATCTCTGCGACCACCGCCTGCGCGGCCGACACGGAGCCACCCGAGCCATCACGCGCGCCACCGAGGTCATTGACCACCACCTTGGCACCGCGCTTGGCCAGCGCCAGCGCGTGCAGCCGACCCAGTCCACCACCCGCACCGGTCACAATTGCTACACGGTCTTGAAAGTCCAGGGCCATAAAATTCTCCAATCAGGTTGCAAAGGGCAGCCGCGGCCGCGAAACGAAGGGCTGACTCTACTGCACGCCAGCCGCCGCCTTATTTACCCACGCAACGAATGTGACACGCATGGAACTCAACTCCGAAATACCCACCTTGCCCCCGCGCGACGCGGCCACCGTCGTGATGCTGCGCGACGGCGCCCAAGGGCTGGAAGTGTTTTTGGTCAAACGCCACGGCCTGTCGGACGTGCTCGGCGGTGCCTATGTCTTTCCCGGCGGCAAGCTCGACGCAGCCGACTGCGACGCAGCCCACCACGCACACTTGGACCGCGACCCGGCCGTGCTACACGCAGCGCTCGGTGAATCTGGCACCGACCAAGCCACCGCCTGCGGCCTGTTTGTGGCCGCTTTGCGCGAAACGTTTGAAGAGTCTGGCGTGCTGTTTGCCAGTGCTACGGGCGCCAGCACCGCCGCCGCTGCGAGCGCGTTTCATGCGCGGCTTGCGGCTCAGCAGCTGCGCCTGCACACCAGCGCCGTGCAGCCCTGGACGCGATGGATTACGCCTTTGATGCCCTCGGTCACCAACAAACGCTTTGATACCCGGTTTTTCATCGCCGCCATGCCCGAGGGCCAGTTGGCCGCGCACGACAACGTGGAGGCTACCGAAAGCGCATGGCTTGAGCCGCGCACCGCACTGCAGCAGTACTGGAACCGCGAGATCGAGCTGGCGCCGCCACAGATCATGAGCCTGGCGCAGCTCTCACGCCACGCTACCGTGGCCAGCGCACTGGCCGAGGCCGCCAGCCGCCCCCCGCCGGTCATCATGCCCGAGGCCTTTAACCAAGACGGGGAACGGGTCATTTGCTACCCCGGCGACGCGCAGCACTCGGTGCGCACACGCGCCATGCCCGGACCTTCACGCCTGTTTTGGCGCAACAAGCGCTTTGAGGCCGAAGGCGGGTTTGACGCGCTGTTCTGCTAGGCGCCTAGGGCCTTAAGCCACCACCGGCAGCGGCGCACGGATCAGGTGGTCAAAGGCGCTCAGCGCCGCCTTGGCGCCCTCGCCTGCGGCGATCACGATCTGCTTGTAAGGCACGGTGGTGCAGTCGCCTGCAGCGAACACGCCAGGCACATTGGTGTGGCCCTTGGCGTCCACCACAATTTCGCCAAACTTGCTCAGCTCTACCGTGCCCTTGAGCCACTCGGTGTTGGGCACCAGGCCAATTTGCACAAACACACCTTCCAGGTCCGCCAGGTGCTCGACACCGGTGGCCCGGTCCTTGAAACGCATTCCGTTGACCTTGCCTTGCGCACCCGTGATTTCGGTGGTTTGGGCGTTGGCGTGGATCGTTACATTGGGCAGGCTCTTGAGCTTGTTCACCAGCACCGCGTCCGCCTTGAGCTGGTCGGCAAATTCCACCAGCGTCACATGCGCCACGATGCCAGCCAAGTCAATTGCAGCCTCCACGCCCGAGTTGCCGCCACCAATCACTGCGGTGCGCTTGCCCTTGAACAAAGGGCCATCGCAGTGCGGGCAATAGGCCACGCCTTTGTTTTTGTACTCGGATTCGCCGGGCACGTTGACATTGCGCCAGCGCGCGCCCGTAGACAAGATGACCGTCTTGGCCTTCAGGCTGCCGCCGTTGGCCAGCACCACTTCGGTCAGGCCGCCGGGCTGGGCGGCGGGCACGAGTTTGGCTGCCTCTTGCAGGTTCATGATGTCCACGCCATAGGCGCGGGTCTGTGCTTCCATCGCTGCCGCAAACTTGGGGCCGTCGGTTTCCAGCACCGAGATGTAGTTCTCAATCGCCAGCGTGTCGTTCACCTGCCCGCCAAAGCGCGCCGCCACCACACCCACGCGAATGCCTTTGCGCGCGGCGTACACCGCAGCTGCAGCACCGGCCGGGCCGCCGCCGACGATCAATACGTCAAACGGGTCTTTGGCGGACAACTTGGCGGCGTCCTTGTCGGCCGCGCCCGCGTCAAGCTTGGCCACAATTTCTTCCACCAGCATGCGGCCATTGCCAAACAGCGCGCCGTTGAGATAAATGCTGGGAACGGCCATGATTTCGCGGGCGTTCACCTCGTCCTGAAAGGCGCCACCCTCAATCACCGTGGTCTTGACGTGGGGGTTCAGAATGGCCATCAGGCTCAGGGCTTGCACCACATCGGGGCAGTTGTGGCAGGTCAGGCTCATGTAGACCTCAAAATGGAAGTCACTGCCCGGCGCAGGCCGCAGGGCCTTGATTTGATCGATCACGTCTTGCTCGACCTTGGGCGGATGACCGCCCGTCCACAAGAGCGCCAGCACCAGCGAGGTAAATTCATGGCCCAGGGGCAGCCCGGCAAAGCGCAGGCTGGTGTCAGAGCCCGTGCGCTTGAGCGAAAAAGAGGGTTTGCGTGCGTCTTGTCCGTCGTAGCGCACGCTGATCTTGTCTGCGCGCAGACGCCCAATCGTATCGAGCAACTCGCGCATTTCGGCAGAGTTGCTGTCGCTCCCCACTGAGGCCACGATCTCGATCGGGAGCGTCACGCGTTCTAAGTAAGCGGCGAGCTGGGATTGGAGTGTGTCGTCAAGCATGGTGGTTCCTTTGGATACTTTAGGCGGCGGCTGGGCCGCATTTACTGCGATTAGCGCGCATTTTGGGCATAAAAAAACCGGACGGCCCGCTGCGCACGCAGCAGGACGCTGTCCGGCCAGCGGGCGCGCCAGCGCGCCCTGCTTTTGTCAGCCTGTGGCTTAGATCTTGCCGACCAGGTCCAGCGACGGGGTGATGGTCTTGGCGCCTTCGTTCCACTTGGCGGGGCACACCTGGCCAGGGTGGGCGGCGGTGTATTGCGCAGCCTTGAGCTTGCGCAGGGTTTCCTTCACGTCGCGGGCGATTTCGTTGGAATGCACTTCCATGGTCTTGATGTGACCTTCGGGGTTGATGATGAAGGTGCCGCGCAGTGCCAGGCCTTCTTCGTCAATATGCACGTCGAACGCACGTGTCAGCGCGTGGGTAGGGTCACCGATCAGGGCGAATTGGGCTTTTCCAACTGCGGGAGACGTTTCGTGCCACACCTTGTGGGCGAAGTGGGTGTCGGTAGTGATGATGTAGACATCGGCGCCGGCTTTTTGGAATTCAGCGTAGTTGTCGGCGGCGTCTTCGACTTCGGTCGGGCAATTGAAGGTAAATGCCGCAGGCATAAAGATAAACACGTTCCATTTGCCCTTGATGGACTCGTTGCTAACGGTGACGAACTTGCCGTTGTGGAAAGCTTCGTTCTTGAAAGCTTGAACTGCGGTATTGATCAAAGACATGGTGATTTCCTGTAAAAAGTGGAGTTCGGTGGTTGAACAAGCCAAATTCTAGGGTGCTTGATCCATGCAGCGGGTTGATTGATTCAATGACAGCGATTGTCAAACCCTATTCCCGGCCTCCGCTTGCCGGGAATAGGTAAAACGCAAGGCTCAATCCTCGACAAAAGCCTCTTCGCGCTTGGCTTTGACCGAGGGCATCAGCACCACAGCCAGCAAAATTGCTGCAGCCGCAAGCAAACTCGCCGACAGGGGGCGTGTGACAAACACGCTCCAGTCGCCGCGCGAGAGCAGCAGCGCCCGGCGCAGGTACTCTTCCATCATCGGGCCCAGAATGAATCCGAGCAAGAGCGGCGCAGGTTCGGCACCGAGCTTGATGAAGATATAGCCGATGAAGCCAAAAATACCCACCATCCAGATGTCAAACGTGGTGTTGTTGGTCGAATACACACCAATGGCGCAAAACAGCACGATAGACGGAAAGAGCCAGCGGTATGGAACGCTCAGCAGCTTGATCCAGATGCCGATCAAGGGCAAATTCAAAATCACCAGCATCAGGTTGCCAATCCACATCGAGGCGATCAGACCCCAGAACAACTCCGGGTTGCTGGTCATCACCTGCGGGCCAGGCTGGATGTTGTGGATGGTCATCGCACCCACCATCAGCGCCATCACCGCGTTGGGCGGAATGCCCAGGGTCAGCAAGGGAATGAAGGAGGTTTGCGCACCGGCGTTGTTGGCGGCTTCAGGCGCCGCCACGCCACGGATATTGCCCTTACCAAAGGGCACTTCACCCGGACGCAGCTTGGTTTTCTTCTCGAGCGTGTAGGCCGCAAACGCCGCCATCACCGCGCCGCCACCGGGCAAGATACCCAACACAGAGCCCAGCGCCGTACCGCGCAATACGGCTGGAATCATGTTTTTGAAGTCTTCTTTGGTCGGCATCAGGCCCGAAACCGATGCGGTAAACACCTCGCGCTCGCTCTCGTGCTTGGACAGGTTGCTGATGATCTCGCCGTAGCCAAACACGCCCATGGCAATCACGATAAAACCAATACCATCGGTCAGTTCGGCCACGTCGAAGCTAAAGCGCGCCACACCCGAGTTCACGTCGGTGCCCACCATGCCCATCAGCAGGCCCAACACAATCATGGCGACAGCCTTGATCAAAGAACCCGAAGCCAGCACCACGGCGCCAATCAGGCCCAAAATCATGAGAGAGAAATACTCCGCCGGGCCGAACTTGAAGGCCAGCTCGGTCAAGGGCGCCGCAAAGGCTGCCAAGATCAGCGTGCCCACGCAACCCGCAAAGAACGAGCCCATGCCAGCAGCGGCCAGCGCAGGGCCGGCCCGGCCTTGACGCGCCATCTGGTAGCCGTCGATCACCGTCACCACCGAGGAAGACTCGCCCGGCAGGTTCACCAAAATCGCGGTGGTAGAGCCGCCGTACTGCGCGCCGTAGTAAATACCGGCCAACATGATCAGCGCGGCCACCGGGGGCAAGGCGTAGGTCGCGGGCAAAAGCATGGCGATGGTGGCCAAAGGGCCAATGCCAGGCAAGACCCCGATCAAGGTGCCCAAGAGGCAACCGACAAACGCATACATCAGGTTTTGCATCGTGAATGCAACGCCAAACCCCAGCGCCAGGTTGTTAAACAAATCCATGGATTGCGCTCCTTAAACTTTGATGAATGCGGGCCAGACGGGGAATTGCAGCTTGAGCAGCAAGATGAATGCTGCGTAGCTCATGACCGCCAAAATGAGGGCCAGGATGGTCACTTCCTTGAAATTGAACTCCTCGCCCGCGTTGCTGGCGATAAAAGTCAGCGCAAAAATACCCACGATCAAACCCATGGGCGGCAGGCCAATGCTAGGCAGTCCGCCCAAGGACGCGCCAAACACCAAATTCGCAGCAATGATGAAAATCAGGGGCTTCCAGGCAAAGCTGCCAATCTTGTCGCCATCCACGGTTTCCACCACCATGGACTTGAAGGTAATGATGGCGCCGAGCACCGCCAACAACACGCCCAGGACCAGCGGAAAATACCCCGGACCCATGCGCGCACCGTTGCCGATGGTGTAACCGCTGGCGCCCCAGGCAAAGGCTACGCCAACGGTCATAAACATCAGTCCCGAGAAAAAGTCCTTTTGGCTTTTGATATTCACAAATCGTCTCCTCGTTTTATCTAAGTGCCGCGATTGTGCCCTGAAAAAATCAGGCTTTGGCATCCCGCATGTCGGGCGTCGCGCCCAGTACTTCATCAAGTAGGGTGCGCCCCTCGGCCACCCGCAGGGCGCCGGCCAGGCGCAAGGGCTGCATGCCGTCGGCCACTGCCTGGCGGCGCAAGGCTTCGATATCGGGCTCAGGCCTGAGCAGCGCCTTGAGCGGCTCGGACACCACCAGCAATTCGTACAAGCCCATGCGGCCACGAAACCCGGTCATGCGGCACTCGACGCAGCCCACGGCCTTGAAAGGCCGGTAGTTACCGTTCAGGGCCCAGGGTTTGACTGCCGCAGCCAGACCAGAGAGCGGTGCATCGGGGTCGGGCACGCTGCAACTCGCGCACAGGGTGCGCACCAAGCGCTGGGCCAGCACGCCCAACAGCGTGGCATTGATCAAATAGGGTGCAATACCCAGCTCAATCAGGCGCGTCATGGCCGACGGCGCGTCGTTGGTGTGCAGGGTGGAAAACACCAGGTGGCCGGTGAGCGCGGCCTGCACCGCCATCTCAGCCGTTTCCAGGTCGCGGATTTCACCCACCATGATGACGTCCGGGTCCTGGCGCATCAGGGCGCGCACGCCCTGCGCAAAGCTGAAATCGAGCTGCGGCTGCACCTGGGTCTGGTTGAAGGACGGCTCGATCATCTCGATCGGGTCTTCCACGGTGCTCACATTAATCTCTTCGGTGGCCACGCGCTTGAGGGTCGAATAGAGCGTGGTGGTTTTGCCCGAGCCGGTGGGGCCGGTCACCAAAATAATGCCGTGGGGCTTTTTGAGCAAGGTCTCCCAGCGCGCAGCGTCGTGCGCCG
This sequence comes from Burkholderiales bacterium, assembly GCA_947448105.1. Classification (GTDB taxonomy): domain Bacteria; phylum Pseudomonadota; class Gammaproteobacteria; order Burkholderiales; family Burkholderiaceae_C; genus Allorhodoferax. The sequence continues at coordinate 1,714 of CANFNE010000005.1, read as the reverse complement.
TAAATCCCAGCGCGTCGAGGTCTTTGACGGTGTTTTCGGGGTCAAAAATGCGCATCACCATTTTTTCGCCAAACACGGTGGGCAGCGTGGACAGGCGCATTTCAATCTCGTTGCCCTTGGCGTCGCGGGTCTTGATGCGGCCGTCCTGCGGGCGGCGGCGCTCAATCACGTCCATGCGCGCCAGTATTTTGATGCGCGAGGTCATGGCCAGCATCACGGCTGGCGGCAACTGGTACACCGGGTGCAGCACACCGTCAATGCGAAAGCGGATCACGCATTGCTCGCGCCGGGGTTCGAGGTGAATGTCGCTGGCGCGCATGTCAAACGCGTACTGCCACAACCAGTCCACCACCATCACCACGCTTTGGTCGTTGGCGTCGAGTTGCTTGTTGGTTTTGCCCAATTCCACCAGCTGCTCAAAGCTCACGCGGGTCTGGTTGCCGTTCTTCAGGGCGGCACGAACCGAATGCGCCAGGGCATAAAACTCGGCGGTGTAGCGTGCAATATCTTGGGGGTTGGACAGCACCAGCCGCACCCGGCGGCGCGACTGTCGTTCCACCTCCGCCAGCCAATCGGTGGCAAAAGGCTCGCTGGTGGCCACCACGATTTCGCTGGCGGTGACGGCCACGGGCAGCACTTTGTGGCGTTGGGCGTAAGCGGCGGTAAAGGCCTCGGCCACCTTGCTCACATCCACCTTGAGCGGATCAATGCGCAAGTACCCCAGCCCAGCGCGCGGCGCAAGCCAGGCCAACAGAGCGTCGGCGTCCAGAATTTTTTGGTCTGCAGCGCGGCGCATGCCCAAGCTGGCCAGACGCAGCAAGGGATGCTGCGCGCTCTCGCCCTGGGCGCAGCGGGCGCTGGCGCGTGCGGCCTCGTCGGCAGACACCATGCCGTCGGCCTGCAACCAGGCAATCAGCCGCTGCCAGTCCAAGAGACCCCGGAACGTGGCGGGGCGCAGGGCTGGGGCGGCTGGTGTGTTCATGGAGCGATCGGTTTGAAGCCGCGTATCCACTTGGACGCGGGCAGGCCCCAGTGGGTTTCGATGTACTGCGCCCGCTCGGTCAAGGCCGCGCGGCTGGGTCGGCTGGGTGTGCGCTGGGCCAGCACCACGGTATTGCCTTCGCGTGTGGACTTGAACGCCCAGATGGCGTCGCGGCCAAAGGCGGCGGCGATGCGCTCGACACTGCGGTCGAAACTGGAGCTGCGGCCAAAGAGGTTGACCGTCATGCAGCCCTCGTCGGTCAGCACATTGCGGCAGTCGGCATAAAAGTCGGGGCTGTCGAGCACCGGTGCGGCAGCTTCTTCGTCGTACAAATCTACCTGCAGCGCGTCTACGGCGCTGAGCCAGCGCGCCTGGGTGATTTCCCGTGCGGCGTCGGCCAATATCACCTGCATGCGGGGGTTGTCTGCTGGCAGCTTGAACCAGCCCCGGCAGGCGTGCAGCACCTGGGGGTTGAGTTCAATGGCGGCGGTTTGCATGCGGATTTCTTTGTGGCAAAACTTGGTGAGCGACCCGGCGCCCAGGCCGAGTTGCAGCGCCTGGCGCTGGGGCGCGGTGGACGGATCCATCAACAGCAGCCAAGCCATCATGCGCTGGATGTATTCATGCACCAGCACATTGGGCGCGTCCAGCAGCATGGAGCCCTGGATCCATTCGCTGCCCAAATGCAGGTGGCGCACCGGCCCTTCTTCAGAAAAGTTCACTTCGGGCAGG